>RFGQ01000026.1 GCA_003695865.1 Gemmatimonadota bacterium
CCCCCAGGCCCGTCGATCAGTGTCCGCCGTGGTGGCTGAGCGACCACACGTACGCGGCCACCGCCTTGACCTGATCCTCGGTGATGGCCGAACCGCCCTTGGGCGGCATGATGGCGCCCGTCGGGCCCTTCGGCTGGCTCACACCCTTGGTGATGAGCTCGACGAGGAACGTGTAGCTGCCGTCGCCGTGGAGCCACTCGGCGTCGGTCAGGTCGGGCCCGACCATACCCTTGCCCTCGGGCCCATGGCAGGCGGCGCACAGGCCCGCGCCCGCAAAGATCTGCTTGCCCTGCTCGACCATCGCCTGGGTCACGCCCTCGGGCAGGTCCTGCGCCCGCAGGCTCTGAGCACCCGCCAGCGCCAGCCCGGCGAGCAGCGCACACATCGTGATCGTCTTCTTCATTGGTTCGTCGTCTCCTACTCGTTCATCCCGCCGTGGCCCGCTTGCCGCGACCGGACCGTCCGTCGAGGGCGACCGGCCCTGAAAGACCACAGCTCGTCGTCGTGCATACCCCGCCCCGATGCGAGCATCGGCGGGCCGGTCCGGCACCTGAAGCGCCGCCCACCCACCTCGGAGCGAGCCGGCGGCGCGTCGGACCGACACCAACGATCGCCAGGGCGGACCTTCACTTCAAGCGCTCGGCGGCGGAGGCGCCCCCTCCACGTTCCGGGCATCGGTACCCCTCGAGCGCCCCCGGCTCGCCCGGACCCGCCGTAGCAGAGGTGGCGGGCCTGCGATCCGGAGCCACCCCGGGCCCTCAACCGGTCCGCGGCCGCCGGGGTTCCCGCCGCCCGCAGGTGTCCTTCGGCCCGACGACGCACGCCGGGCGTATTCCGGGAGCAGGCAGGACCCGAAGCGCCGGATGCAACCCGGAAGCGCCGACCGTAGCCCTCGCGAAACTTCTGGTCCGATATATCGGTACAGTCGTTCTAGGAGACCTTCGGAGCGGCGGCTCCCACGGAAAGAACAGTGAGGAGGGAAGGAACGATGCGCTGTCTCGGTGACTTCGACTTCGACTTCGACGCGTTCGTCTTCGGTCCCCGCCGTCGCCGGCGGCGGCGGCGTGTGCGCTGGCGCGTTTTCGAGCGCGGAGACCTCAAGTTTGTGATCCTGCAGGTACTCTCGGAGCGGCCCATGCACGGCTACGACGTGATGAAGGCGCTCGAGGAGGAGTCGGGCGGCATGTACCGGCCGAGTCCGGGGTCGGTCTATCCCACACTGCAGATGCTCGAGGACGAGGGCTTCGTGCGCGGTGTGGAGGAGGAAGGTAAGCGGGTGTACCACATCACCGACCGGGGACGGGAGTATCTCGAGGAGCACGCGCACGTGGTCGAGGACGTGTTCGACCGGGTCGAACACTTCACGGACCGGCTCTTCGGAGACGACATGCGGCGCCTCTCGGGCGCGTTCCGGCGGCTCGCAAAAGCAGCGTTCGACGAGGCACTGCGACTCGGCCCCGACGAGGAGGTCCTTTCGGAGATCGTGGATGTGATCGAGGAAGCGGCCACGCGCGTGGAGGGCATCCGCACCGCCGCGCGCGAGGCGCGCCGCGCGCGCCGGAGCGGTGGGGCGGCGGGCCGCGGTGGCGACGACCGGAGCGAGGCGTCGCCCCCCGAGGGCGGCACGGACTCCGAGAACGCGGCCGGGACGGAGGCCGGGGAGGACGCGTGAGCCCGCGGCCCTTCCCTGCGGCCCGGGCGCGGCCGCCCGAGGTCTCGGCGCGGGTCATGGCCGAGGTGGATCGCGTCGCCACCGAGGAGCTGGGGCTCGAC
>RFGQ01000218.1 GCA_003695865.1 Gemmatimonadota bacterium
ATCCAGCCCTTGGCCACGTCGAAGAGGAGCACCGGCACGGCCGCCTTCCACCCCAACACCCGGAAGGTGTTCGTGGCCCCCAGGTTGCCGCTCCCCTCGCGGCGCAGATCCACCCCGTAGAAGGCCCGCCCGACCCAGTAGCTCGTGGGCGTCGCACCCAGCAGGTAAGCCAGACCGACGAGCAGGTACGGACTCAAGCGCGCTCCTGACGGTTCTTGCTCGCGCGCACGAAGATGCGGAGGGGGGTCCCGACGAACCCCCAACGGGCGCGGAAGGCGTTGTGGACGTAGCGAATGTAGTGGGCCGGCACGTCCTTCGGGAAGTTCGAGAACAGCACGAATGTGGGGGGTGCCACATCGACCTGGGTGGCGTAGCGGAACTTGACTTCGCGCCCGCGCGCGTGCGGGGGTGGCTGCCGCCGCACGATCTCTTCGAGCGCCTCGTTCACCTCGTGCGTGGGAATGCGGCGCATACGCTCTTCCTGCACCTCGAGCACCAGATCGAGCGTGCGGCGTACGCGCTGCCCGCTGAGCGCAGACGTGAAGACCACGGGCACCCACGTGAGGTCGGGCTTGCGCTCCCTCAGAGCCCGTTCGAACTCCTGGGCGCTACGGTGATCCTTTTCGACGAGGTCCCATTTGTTGACCACGACGATCACGCCGGCGCCCGCCTCCCAGGCCTGTTCGACCACCCGCAGGTCCTGCAGGTGCACGTCTTCGGTGGCGTCGATCACGGCCAGGCACACGTCGGCCTCGCGCACCACGCGTGCCGTGCGCAGGGCGCTGTAATATTCGACGGAGTCCTTGACGCGCGACTGCCGCCGCAGCCCTGCCGTGTCGACGAAAACGAGCGTCTTGCCGTGGTAGCGCATGGGCGTGTCGACCGGGTCTCGCGTGGTGCCGGCCTGCTCGCTCACGACCACGCGCTCCTCTCCGAACAGCCGGTTCACCAGGCTCGACTTGCCCACGTTGGGCTTGCCGATGACCGCCACCCGGATCGTGTCGGGGTCGTCGTCGGGCGCCGCTTCGTCGGGCAGCAACGCCACGATGCGGTCCAGCAGATCGCCCGACCCCTTCCCCGAGATGGCGCTCACCGGAAGAGGTTCCCCCATGCCCAGTTCCCAGAAGTCGAGGTGCCCCTGGTCTTCGGGCAACCGATCCATCTTGTTCACGACCAGCAACACGGGGGGTCCGCTACGGCGCAGCACCTCGGCGAGCCGTTGATCCAGGGGATGGACGCCTGCGCGCCCATCGACGAGGAACACGATGACATCGGCCTCGGCCACGGCGGCCATCGCCTGTCCGCGGATCGCGCGGTCGAGTTGCTCGTCACTCCCCTCGACGATGCCGCCCGTGTCGACGATGAAGAAGTGCCGTCCCGCCCAGTCGGCCCGGGCGAAGTTGCGGTCGCGCGTCACGCCGGGGCGATCGTCGACGATGGCCTGGCGCCGGCCCAGGACGCGGTTGAAGAAGGTGGACTTGCCAACGTTGGGACGGCCCACCACGGCAACCACGGGGAGGTGACCGCTCATGGACGCTGCCTCGCTGCGCTCACAGGGTCGACAGGGCCTGCGTGAGCTCGTAGCCGGTCCGCACCGTGGCGGGCGCCAGCGCCTCCTCGAAGTCACCGAACGGCAGGGAATCGATGAACAGGCCGTCGCCGTTCACGGCTTCGGCCGGCACGAGCACGACATCGTCCTCGCTCACCTCACCGGCCGCCTCGAGCAGGTCCTCGCCCGCCAACAGCCCCGCCACGGTGACCGTGTCGCCGAAGAAGCGGTTCTCGACCTGCACGACCTCGACCCGGGCGCCGCACGCCTCGGCGAGCCGGGGCGCGAGCCTTTCGATCACCGGCCCCATCGACCGCCCCGTGAGCACGCGGATCCGACGCCCGTCCAGCCTGGGCACCCCGGGCAGCCCCTCCTCGAACTCGCGCACGAACCGGTTCACGCCCCCGACGCCGTTCTCGGTGAGCGGCCAGTCGTCGTAGTAGGTGTCGTCGGGCAGCGGCAGGCCTGCGGCCAGGTACATCTCGTCTGCGGCGTACGCCCAGCCCTGGCCCCGCTCGGCCAGCGCGCGCACCCGGGCCCGGTCGACCTGCTCGATGGCATGGGCCGCCTCGTCGGCCGTGAGCAGCCGAACCGGGCGCCCCAGGTTGTAGCGCGTGAGGCCGACCGGCACCACCGAAAGGCTCAGCACGCGCTCTCCGAGCCCGTAGAGGTCGTCGATCGTACGGTCCAGGTGGGGGCCGTCGTTCCAGCCCGGGCACAGCACGACCTGCGTGTGCACCTCGAGCCCCGCGCCGACGAGCGCCCGGAGCTGGTCGAGGATGAGGCCCGCACGGCGGTTCACGAGCAGCCGCTCTCGCACCTCGGGCTCGGTCGCGTGGACGCTCACGTAGAGCGGGCTGATGCGCTGGTCGATGAGCCGCTGGAAGCCCTTGGGGCCCAGGTTGGTGAGCGTCACGTAGCTCCCGTACGTGAACGAGAGGCGGAAGTCGTCGTCGCGCAGCCAGAGCGTGTCGCGCACCCCGGGAGGGTTGCCGTCGATGAAGCAGAACACGCACTTGTTCGCGCACTCGCGGATCGTGTCGGGCTCGGGAACGATGCCCAGAGGCTCTCCGGGCTCGCGCTCGATCTCGTACACGATGGGCTCGCCCTCGGGGGTGACGGCCTCGAGAGCCAGTTCGCTGTCGGCCAGCAGGAAGGTGAGGTCGATGCCGTCCCGTACGCGCTCGCCGTTGATGCGCACGATGCGCGTGCCGATCTCCATGTGGAGTTCGTCGGCGATGCTGCCGGCCTCGATTTCGGCGATGCGGACCACGTGCGGGGGCCTCCTGCGAACACGAACGCGCGCCGGAACCGTACGGAAGCGGTGTGCGGGCGCGATCCGACACCCTCCGCGCGGGCTCGCGCGAGGGGTCGGTAGCCGCCAAATATAGAGGGGACAGGATGCGATCCAAAGGTGCGCACCCGCCGGGAGGGGCGATGACGAAGGGGCCGTACAGGGGACCGAACAGGACGCCGGGACGGGCATGCCGGGGGGGCGGCGCGTTGCTTCTCGTTCTGCTGACCGCGTGCGACACGGTCGACGGGGTGCGCAACGAGCTTCGCGATCTCACCCCCCACGAGACGTACGCCGAGGCGCTGGCAGCGGCGGGCCTGGCAAACACCCGGCTCGCCCGCGCCTGGCACGACGCGGCGAGGCGGGCGCTCCCCTCGGCCCCGGTCGTGACACCACCGTACGAGGAAGAGGGCGTCTTCTTCGCCGACCAGCCCGAGGCCCGCGCCTACCGGCTTCGCCTGCGCCGGGGCCAGGAGCTTCAGGTGCGGGTCGCGCTCGACAGCACCCGTTCGGGACGGCTGTTCCTCGATGTTTTCCGCCTGCCGGACGACAGCGCGCGGGCGCCGCTGCCGCTCGTCTCGGGCGACTCGGCCCGAGGGCTCTACCGCCTCGTGGCGTCGCGGACGGCGGACTACGCCGTGCGGCTGCAGCCCGAACTGCTCGTCGACGGCCGCTACACCCTCTCGCTCGCCGTGGACGCCTCCCTGGCCTTCCCGGTGGAGGGGCGTAGCACGCGCAGCATCCAGAGCGTGTTCGGAGACCCCCGCGAGGGGGGGCGGCGAAGTCATCACGGCGTCGACATCTTCGCGCCGCGCTGGACGCCGGTGCTGTCGGCAAGCGACGGTGTCGTCGCGCGCGTGCGCGAGACGCCGATCGGGGGCCGCGTCGTCTGGGTGCGCGATGCCGACGCGCCCCAGTCGCTCTACTACGCGCACCTCCAGCAGCAGACCGTGCGCGAGGGCCAGCGCGTACGGCGGGGCGATACGCTCGGGTTCGTTGGCAACACCGGGAACGCGCGCACGACACCGCCCCATCTCCACTTCGGCGTGTACGTGCGTGGTCGGGGCCCGGTCGATCCCTGGTACTACCTGTGGCGGCCCGACCGCACGCCGCCGGCGCGGACCGCGCCCCTCGACGCGCTGGGCGCCTGGACCCGCACGGCCGGCCCGGGCCTGCGCCTGC
>RFGQ01000219.1 GCA_003695865.1 Gemmatimonadota bacterium
GGCCACCACGACGAGGGCGGCACCCGCGAGCGTCCAGGCATCGGGTAACTGACCGAACAGCAGCGCGCCCCATCCGGCGGCGAAGACGATCTGAAGGTATCCCGCGCTGGCTGCCCGACCGGCGCGCTCGGCGCGGAGTCCCCACGTGATGAGTACCTGACCGGCCTGCGTGACGAGGCCGATGACCACCAACGCGGCCACCTCACCCGCCGTCGGCGGCACCCAGTTTCGTAGCGCGGGCACCAGCGCCCCCACCACGCTGATCCAGGAGAAATAGAAGACGATGACCAAGGGGTCTTCGGTCCTCGTCAACCGACGCACTGTCGTGTACGCAGCACCCGAGAAGACCGCGCCCGCCAGACCTGCGGCGACGCCGACGACGGGCAGTCCGGCCCCGCCGAGAAGCGCCGAAGGGCGGGCCACGACGGCCACGCCGGCCAGTCCGAGGAGCGCCGGCCCGATGTCGGCGCGCCGCATGCGCTCCCCGAGCAGAGGGACGGCGAAAAGCGCCGTGAACACCGGACTCGTGTAGTGGATGACCGTGGCGTCGGCAAGCGGGAGGTGCACCAGCGCCGTAAAGAACCCCGTGAGCGCCCCGAACCCCAGCAGTCCCCTGAGCACCAGGCCGCGGCGGTCCACGCCGCGGGGGTCCACCCCCCGGCGACGCAGCGCGCCGTAGCTGAGCGCCGTGGTCACGAGCGCCCGTGCCAGCACCACCTCCATCACCGGCAGACGGCTGCCCACCAGCTTGACCAGGGCGCTCATCAGCGAAAAGGCGAGTGCCCCGGCCACCATGAAGCGGAGTCCACCACGGCGCGGCTCCGGCGCGCGCCGGCGCGGGGCCGTTCGAGCGGCCCCTTCCGCCTCCCTCCGCTCAGCGCGCGTCGGCCACCACCCAGGCCCGTCGCACGCGGTCCCACTGCTGGATCGCGTCGAGCACGTCGCCGCCCTCGATCAGCCAGCCGAACGCTGTGTACGAGCCGTCCAGATGCGGCTGGATCGAGTGCGTCACGAAGAACTGTGAGCCCTCGGTGTCCTTGCCGGCGCTGGCCATGCCGAGCACGCCCCTGAGAAACGGCACTTCGGTCAACTCGGAGCGGATCGAGAAGCCGGGACCGCCGAAACCGTCCCCGCGCTCGAAGTCACCGCCCTGGATGACGAAGTCGGGTACCACGCGGTGGAACGGCACGCCGTCGTAGCGGCCCTCCCGCGCAAAGCGGGCGAGCGTCTGCACGGTCTGGGGCGCGGCCTCGGTATCGAGCGCAAAGGCCATGCGCCCGCGGTCGGTGTCGAACACGAGCGTGGGGTAGCGTCCGAGCGCGGCGAGCTCGGCCCAGTCGAGCGCCGGAGCGTCGGATGGGCTGTCGACGCGCGCCACACGCACGGGCGTCTCCATCAGCGTCGAGAGCGCGCGACCGGCCGCCTGGCGGACCGCGGCCACCGGGTGATCGAGCGCCCGCTCGAGCACGGGCCGGGCCCGTACGGTGTCGCCGCTGAGCCCCAGCGCGCCGAGCAGCGCCGCCATCGCATCGGCGTCTTCGGGCGCCTCCATGGACTCGTAGGCCTCGATGAGCCGCTCGACGTTGCCGAACGACCGGAACGCCGGGTCGGCCAGCCGGGCGGCCGCGATGCTCACCCGCGCCACGTCACCACTCGCCACGGCCCGGCTGAACGTCTCCCAGTAGAACGCATGGGTAGCCGGCTCCACGCGGTCCTGCTCCCAGCGCCGGGCGAGAGAGCGAAGCGCTTCCTGCGCCAGCAGGGGCGCCCCCTCCGCGACCGCCTCGCTCAGGGTGCGGACTGCCCGCTCCCCGCCGAGGCTCGAAAGGGCCCGCAGGCCCAGAATCCAGGCGCCCTCCTGCTCGACGGGATCGAAGCGCTCGAGGTAGCGGAATACGTAGTCCGGGTCCCAGGGCATGATACCGGGCAGCAGGCGGCCGACCACGCGCCAGTCGTCGGGATGCGCGTCGGCCCAGCCGCGGAGCTGGGCGGCCTGTCCGGCGAGGGGCGGCGAGTTCACCAGCGTTTCGGCCGCGTTCTGGGCCACGTGGCGCGACCCGTCGTTCAACGCCGCCAGCAGCGCGCGGCGCGGCTCGAACTCGTTCTCCCAGCCGGCGAGCAGACGGGCGGCCTGCGCCCGCGCCCGCCAGTCGGGCGACTCCGTGAGCCAGCGCACCAGGCGCGGGTTGTCGAGCTGGCTCCGCAACCTCCTGAGCCCCTGCAGCAGGTAGCGCCCGGCCGGATCGCGCAGGCTGTAGCCGTCGATCGCGGCGCGTACCTCCTCTCGGTAACGCCGCCAGGGGTCGGGGTCGCTGCGCCGGCCGAAGTAATAGGCCGACGAGAGGCGCACCTCGGGATCGGCGTCGGTGAGGCCGTCGACCAGCCGCCGGAGGCTCACCTCGGAGTGGACCCCGCGAATCCCCATGCGGGCGAGGGCGAGCGCCAGGTCGCCCCGCTCACGGCGACGCACCTCGAGCGCTTCGAGCGCCTGGAGCGCGTCGCTTCCCCCCACCTTCCCCACCGCCTCGAGCAGACGGTGCCGGACGGCGGCGTCCTCTTCGTGCCGGAGGCGCTCCACGAGTGCCGGACCCACCCGAGCGTCGCCGAGTTGGCCCAGCGCGAAGGCCGCATCGCGCCGCACCGCCGGCGAGGCATCGGTGAGGGCGCTCAACAGGGCGGGACCGGCCTCGGGCGACTGCACCGACCCCAGCGCGTAGGCCGCGCGCGCGCGCACGGTCGGATCGGGGTCGGCAAGGGCACGGATCAGGCCGGCGGCCTCGCGCCGGACCTGGCGCTCGACCAGGTCCTGCAGGTCGGCCCGCTCGAGCAGGCCGTCGGCCGGCCGCACCTGCGCGGGCCGCCCTTCGCGGAGCAACAGCCTCCAGGGCTGCTCCTGCTCCGCGCATCCCCCGAGCGAAAGAACCGTCAGCACCAGCAGGGCGCCGCTCCGGAACGGACCCACCGCCGGTCCGTGGCGCCCACCCCGCACCAGTCCCCTCAAGAACGCGGAAAGCTCCCTCGACATGTCGCGTGTGGCTCCCTTCGTCGTCACCCTCACCTGCGAAGCGCCCAAAGCTCGTGAGGCTCCGCGGCGAAGACAACCGGTGCGCCCCGGCCCTCGTGGGCGCCGGGGGCGGACGCGCAGCGCCGCCCGCGGCCGGGCGAACGTGGACGAAGCCGCGGTCAGGGCAGGCGCAGCCGAGCCGAGCGCAGCACCATGTCGGCCGACTGGAGCACCTTACCCTTCAGGCGAGGTGGATAGTCCGCGGGCAGGCCATCGATGAAGTCCTGCACCACGGCGGCCGCCTCGGGGCTCGAGTGGCCGCCCAGCACGGCGTCGAGCCAGCGCTTGGGGAAGAAGATGTCGCCCGTGCGCTGGATTTCTTCGACCATGTCGAGCGCGGGCCTCACGAAGCGAAGCGCGTGCTCGGCCCGCAGTGGATGGTTGACGTACGTCAGCCCCGTGAGCACCCAGGGCTCACGCTCGCGGTTCGCCGGCTCGGCCAGCGAGGCGAAGAAGGCCTCGCGCCGCGCGGGGTCCGACGACAGGGCGGGCCGCACGAAGTCGAAGCGGCGACGGCGGTCGGGGTTCGTGATACGCTCGGCCTGGCGGTCGAGCACGCGTTCCTCGTCGTCGACGCCCAGGATCACGAGCTGTGCCGCCATCTGCGTGAGGTCCTGCTCCGAGAGCGTGAGCCCGGGGATGCGCTCGCGGCCTTCCCAGAGCGCCCGGAGCCGCTCGCGGCCGGCGTCGCTCGTCACCAGTCCGCGCCAGGCCTGGACGTAGGCGGCCCGCCGGGTGGGCGTCGCCGCCGTCTCGATCCCGCGCCACAGCGCGGTCTCGAGCCGCTCCGCGCGGGCGGCGCGCGCTTCGGGGCCCAGCAGGCGCCAGAAGGTGGTCTGCATGAAGCCGAGCAACCGCTGGGCGTTCTGCTCTTCGGGTTCCTGCTCGATGCCGCGTAGCAGCAGGTCGAACCAGGTGTCGGGCCTCACCTCGCCCTCGAGCGCCGCGTCCCAGAGCGTCTCCCACACGATGCCTCGTGTGAGGTCGTCACGGACGTCGGGCGCATGCTCCACCGCCCAGCGCAGGGAGAGCGAATCCAGATGGAAGTGCCCGTACTCCACCCCGCCCCCGTTGGGGAGGATCAGCGGGGGTCGCGGCCGCCCCTTCCAGTCCTCGAGCGCGACCGCCTCGGCCGGAAGCGACACCCGCTCCCGCACGATCGAATCGCCGTAGACGAAGGCGGCCGTGAGCTCCTGGGGCCACAGGCGGTCCTCGTCGCGCGGATCCTCCTGAAAGAACACGAGCCGCTCGACGCTGCGGTCGGGGCGGTGGTGGATCTGCGTGATCACATCCGGCCGTCCGGCCTCCTCGACCCACACGCGGCTCCAGGCGCGCACGTCGCGCTCGCTCTTCGCGTCGAGAATCTCGACCAGGTCCTGCCAGGTGGCGTTGCCGAAGGCGTGCGCCCGCAGGTACGCGCGCAGCCCCTCGCGGAACGGTTCCTCTCCGAGCATCAGCTCGAGCTGGCGCATCACGATGGGGGCCTTCTGGTAGATGATCGCCCCGTACAGCGTGCCGGCCTGGTTCAGGTTCTCGAGCGGCTGGCGGATCGGATTCGCACCCGCCGTACGGTCGACTCCGTAGGCGGTCTCGTGATGAGCCAGGAAGAAGCGCAGCGCGTGGTTCACGTCGGGGAACGAGGGTTCGACGATCTTGGCGGCCATGAAGTTGGCGAAGACCTCCTTCATCCACACGTCGTCGAACCAGTCCATCGTCACGAGGTCGCCGAACCACATGTGGGCCGTCTCGTGGGCGATGAGGCTTGCGCGGCCGAGCAGTTGGCTCTGCGTGGCGCTCTCGTCGAGCATGAGGCTCGACTGGCGGTAGAACACCGAGCCGGGATGCTCCATGCCCCCGTACTGGAAGGGGGGGATGAGCGCGAAGCCGACTTCGTCGAACGGGTACGGGATGCCCGTGTAGTCCTCGAGCCAGCCCAGCGCGGCGGCGTGCAGATCGAAGATGGCGTCCAGGTTGCGCGCCACCTTCGCGTCGTCCGTCTCGCGGTGGAGCATGCGCATGCGACGTCCGTCGCGCTCCTCCACCACCTCGCGGAACTCGCCCGTCGCGAAGGCGAACAGGTAGGTGGGCAGCGGCTTCGTCTCGGCGAACTCGTAGCGGGCGCGCACCGGAGCGCCTGTCGCGGCGGGGGTCTGCTCGCGATGCTCGATGCGCCCGTTGGAGATCGCTTCCCACTCGCCCGGCACGTCGAGCGCCAGGGTGAAGCGCGCCTTCAGGTTGGGCTGGTCGAACACGGGCAGCGAGAAGTGCGCCCGGTCGGGCACGAAGAGCGTGTAGAGGAAGTCGGGATTGCGGTTGAGCGCCTCGTCGCCGGCCACGAAGTCGATCGCGACGCTCAGCTCGCCGGCGCCCCGGCCGTCGAGCGGCACCACGATGTGGTCGTCGACCGCTCGCCATGACGCCGGCTCACCGTCCACGCGCACGCCCCCGACACGCTCGGACGGATCCTTGAAGTCGATCACCAGCGGGCGGCCCTGCGGGTCGTCGCGGTGGAGCGTGATCGTGACCCGGCCCGTGAGCGGCTGGTCCTCCGCCTCGGGCACGGTGAGTTCGAAGGCGTAGCGGACGTCCGAGAGCGTCTCGTGCCGTATCTCGGCCAGCTCCAGGGGGACGCCGGGCCCCACGGGCAGCGGCGCCTCGCCGCAGGCGTAGAGCGCGACCAGAGCGGCCAGGACGAACGGGCGGGCGGACGGCGGCATGGAGGGGCTCTCCTTCGGTGTCGAC
>RFGQ01000220.1 GCA_003695865.1 Gemmatimonadota bacterium
GAAATTGACCGTGGCGAGCACATCGTTGCCCTGAACGGTGATGCTGTCGCCCACGGTGGTGAGCGCGCTGAAATTGACCGTGGCGAGCACATCGTTGTTCGTGATGGAGAGCCCCCCCACGGAGACAAGGCCTGGAAAGTCGCCGCTCGCGACGTCGACAAGCGCATTGTTGTTGGTGAGCGTAAAGGTGCCGCCGACGTGCTCGAGGGATGCCGTACCCTCGAGGTCCGTGAGCGTGCCCATCGTCGAGACGTAGAAATCGCCCGTGATGAACCTGACCCCCGCGAGGTTGGCGAGGTCGTTGGTGCTGATGGAGCTTTCGAGAGAGACGCTCCCCTCCACCGCCTCGATGCCAGCCAGGGTGTCGGAGCCGGTGTAGGTCGCGGTATCAGCGTCGCCCCGCCACACGTCGATATTCGTCGAGACCGCCTGGTTGGCCGTCCCCGGCCCGGTGCAGGTCAACAAAAAGCTCCAGCGGCTCGGGCCGCCGTCGCTGTTCATCCCCGGAAGAAACATATCCCCTGCGCCGCCTCCGGTGGCCATGGCGTCGTCCGTGTCCGCGGTGTCATCGCCCGCGATGGCGCAGCTCGTCTCCCCCGACGGCTCCGCGCTCCACGCGAGCCAGAGGGGCGCAAGGGGGGAGTCCTCTCTCCAGACGAGCTCAAAAGAATCAATCTGCACCTGCGGGTACACCGTGATGGGAGCGGCCATCTCGTAAAAGGCGCTGTTCATCGCCGCCTGGCACTCCAGGGTCAGGACGGTCGTGCCCATCACCGGCACCGGGACGCTCCCGCTGGCCCCCGTGGGCATGCCCACAACGGTTCCGTCGGCCTTCACCTGGCAGCTTGTCGCTCCGGTCACCGCGAAGTCGACATTCGTGTCGGTGCCATAGGGCAAAAGCGCGCCGTCGGTCGGGCTCGTGATGTCCCCGCTCATGGCCGAGACCTCCACCTCGTCCATGTAGGTGTTGCCGAATCTGTCGGTGCAGCTCAGCGTGACGGTGGTCAGGCCGGGGGAGGGCGTGAACGTGTAGGTCGCGCCGCCCTCGTTGAACGCGCCGCCCCCCACCACCGGGTTCGAGGTGAACGTGCAGGTGTTGCCCGAGACTGCGTCGAGCATCTCGTCGAGGTGAAGGCCCTGCCAGGTCAGGCTGACATCCTGCCCGCCCGGCTCCACCAGCTGGTCCAAAGGAGCGCTCGTGACGCGCAGGGTGTCAAGGGTCCCGGCCTCCGACGCCGCCTCCTCGCCGTTTATCCCCGTGCACACCAGCGCGACGTCTCCGCTTGTGTCCGGCGTGAAGACGAGGTCCACCGTCCGGTCGCTCACGTCGGCGTCGGTCGCCACCACGTCATCATCGTGGACCACTTCGCACGATGCAGCGTGCCGCACCGTCGCCCCAAGGCGCGCCGTGGCCCCGCTCACCACCAGCACATTCTCCTCTTCGATGGCGTCGGAGTAGCCCCCCTCCGCTCCGGGCTCGCTCACCCGAAGCGTCACGTCCTCGAGCACGGGGTTCGTGTGGAGCGTCAGCGTCACGATGTCCGTATCGCTGTTGTCTTCCGTGCTGCAGGTGATGGTCACCTCCGTGGTGTCGGCGTCGGAGTCGATGGTGAGGGTGATGCTGTTTTCGGTCACCGACTCTTCGTTCACGCTGCAGCTCACGCCGTCGGCGGTCTCCCAGGTGATGGTCGCTTCGCCCTCGTCCACGTTCACGTCGGTGTTTGTCACGGCGGTGCCGTTTACCTCCACGTTGTTGATGGTGGCGTCGCCGTCGCCGTCGCCGTCGCCGTCGCCGATGCCGCCGTCCTCGTCTCCGTCTCCGTCTCCGTCTCCGTCTCCGTCTCCCGGGCCTGCGTCGGTCATGGGTGGCGCCAGGCAGCCGCTACAGCCTGCGGCAGGGCTCAGGAGGAGGAGGCTCGTCGTGATGATGAGGCTTTTTGTTCGCTGCATGGTGGGAAGGTGCCATAGCTTGGATAGCTCGTCAGCTCGGGTCTTTTTCTTCTTTTCTTGGGTTTTCTCTGCGCTGGGCGCGGGGTGATGCACTCCGTGCGGGCCAGGAGGCGTCAGCTGACGCCCCCTGGACCCCCCAGCAAGTCCTTCCTGCTTCGGGCCGTCTCGCGCGATGGCCGCCGGGGCGCGGGTGAGGCTTCGACGTGGGGGGCGGGCGCTGGTCCTCGCTCGCTTCGCTCGCTGCGGGCGCGCCCATCGCCCTTGCCGCTGCGCGCGTTCAGCTTTTGGGGATGTTGTGCCGGGCGGCGCATCTGGGCCGGGGTGGTGGTTCGGCAACGTGGTGGCGGATGCTGCGTGCTGGGCTCGTACCGAAGCGGCACCTCGTCGAGCTCCGCCAGAGGTTCTCTGGCAAGGCGCAAGCGAGCGAGCGAACAAGCCTACAGACGGTAGGCGTCGTGAGCGAGGGAGCGCAGCAACGAAGCCAGAGGGCCTCTGGCGGTGCGAGCACCTTGCCAGTTGGGCCCTCCTCGACGAGCATGCACCCATGCCCCGCCTTCTCCTTGGCCTGCTCGCGAGCGCTCTTTATCTGAGCTGCGCCCACGAGCCCGCGGGGCCGCCGGCCCTCGCCACCATCGACATCGTCGACGTGGAAGGCCACACCGGCACCCTGGCCTACGCCCTGGGGTCGGTGGTGGTGCTCGACATCTGCGCGGCCAGCGTGGACGTCTGCCTCATCAACGCCAGAGCCATGAGCGAGGTCTGCGAGAGCCAGTGCAAAGATGGAGAGGTGGAGCTGGTCACCCTCCTCGTCGACGAGACCGGGGTGGAGGCCGCCCGCTCCTACCTCGAGATCTTCGAGGTCAAACACCGCGTCTACCTGCCTGGCCCAAACGCGCGCTCCGGCGGCAGCGCCATCGGGTCGGTGATGGACGTGCCCCGGGTCCTCATCTTCGACCGCGAGGGCCGGGTGGTCGACGACCAGGTGGGGGCCATGCTCACGCCCATCCCCCTCGTCGAGCGGATCCTCGAGCTGAAGTAGGGCGAAGACGAGCGCGGTTCCCGCTTGCTCTCGGCCCGGCCTCTCTTCAGCGGGGCGGGGCGGGGGAGGCAAGCGGGTATACAATCCGATTTCCTTCCGATAGCGATCGTCTCTCAGGAGAAC
>RFGQ01000221.1 GCA_003695865.1 Gemmatimonadota bacterium
GCGCCGCGTCCCGGGCCCGGCCGGGGCCACACGCGCGGCGCGCCGCCAACCCCTGCGCAGGATGTGCCGTATGCCCGCTGAGACCCCCTCTTCGCCGCCCTCGCTCGCCGCGCTCGTGGACCGCGTGTGCCGGGGCCACGACCTGAGCGTGGCCGAAGCCGAGGTCGCCTTCGATCATGTGATGTCGGGCGAGGCGCCCGAGGCGCTGGTGGGCGCGCTGCTCGCGGCGCTGCGAACCAAGGGCCACGCGCCCACCGAAGTCGCCGGCGGCGTGCGCGCGCTTCGGGCCGCGATGGTTCCCGTCGAGGCCGACCAGCCCGATGGCCTGGTCGACACGGCCGGCACGGGCGGTGGGGCACTCACGACCTTCAACATCTCCACGGCGGGCGCGCTCGTCGCGGCCGGGGCGGGCGTGCGGGTGGCGAAACACGGCAACCGTTCGTTCACCTCCCGCTCGGGCAGCGCCGACGTGCTCGAGGCGCTCGGCGTGCGCATCGACCTGACGCCGCAGGCGATGTCACGCGTCCTCCACGAGGCGGGCATCGTCTTCATGTTCGCCCCGCTCCTGCACCCGGCGATGCGGCACGTGGGCCCGGTGCGGCGCGCGCTCGGCTTTCCCACGCTCATGAACCTGTTGGGGCCGCTCACCAACCCGGCGGGGGCACGCCGTCAGGTGGTGGGCGTGTCGGATCCGGCACTGCTCCCACTCGTGGTGGACGGCCTACGTGAGCTCGGACACAACAGGGCCCTGGTGGTGCACGGCGCGCCGGGGATGGACGAGGTGAGCCCGGTCGGGCCCACGACCGTCGCCGAGCTCCGCGAGGGCGAGGTGCGCACCTACGAAGTCACGCCGGGCGAGTTGGGCGTCGACCCGGTCGATCCGACCTCGCTCGCAGGTGGGGAGCCGAGCGAGAACGCCCGTGTCGTCGAGGCCGTTCTGCGCGGAGAGGAGCGGGGCGGCCCTCGCGCCGCGGTCGTGGTCAACGCCGCGGCCGCGCTGCTCGTCGCCGACGCGGCGGACTCACTGGCCCAAGGAGTGACCCTGGCCGCGGAAACGATCGACTCGGGTGCCGCAATGGACGCGCTCGAGCGGCTCAGGCGCGCGAGCGCCCGGGCCGTGGAGGGGGCCTAGCGGGGGGGAGGGAATTCCGTCCGAGCGCCCGCGACCGCCTCGACGGCTCCGTGCGGCAAGGGGCCTCCTACCGGCAGGCGCTGGCGTGCGCGCTAGTAGCGTCGGATCACGCCCACCACGATCCCCTGCACGGTCACGCGGTCGGCGTCGAGCACGATCGGCTCCATGGCGGGGTTGGCCGGTTGCAGACGCACGCGTCCGCCCGGCTCCCGGTAGAGCTTCTTGAGCGTGGCCGACTCGCCGTCGACCAGGGCCACGACCATCTGCCCGTCTTCGGCCGTGTCCTGCGCGCTCACGACGATGAAGTCGCCGTCGCGGATCTGCTCGTCGACCATCGACTGGCCGCGCACGCGCAGCACGTAGTTGCGGCGCCCGGGCCGGACCAGATCGGGCGGCACGGAAAGGGTCTCGCGGTCTTCGATCGCTTCGATCGGGAGGCCGGCGGCGATCTCGCCAAGCAGCGGCAGAGTGGGGGCCGAGGGGCCCTGCTCGGGGTCGA
>RFGQ01000222.1 GCA_003695865.1 Gemmatimonadota bacterium
CATCGGACGCGCTCGCGTCGATGGGCTGACAGCTCGATCCCACGACCTCCGAACCTTCGGGGCACGCCTTGGAGCCACCGCATGCCACCAGCAGCGCCAACCCCGCCAAACTCAGCGGCGCCAGCATCGACCGGACTGTCCACGTCTTCATCTTCACCCGTCCCGAGGTTCGAGGGAGCAACTGCGACGGTGACGGTCGGGCATACGAAGTTCCTCCTGCGGTCGTAAGTTCTTGCGCAGTCCGATCGCCGCGTCCACTCCGGACGGGGAGCCGGCGCGGGTTCGTTCGCGGATCTCCCCAATATTGGTGAGGGGCGGTGGCGGAGGCCCTGGGGCTCCTTTGGTCCCGTAGGTGCTGCGAGTTGACGCGCTCGGTTGGCGTGGGAGAAAGCGCCCCATGCGTTGGATGGGATGGGGGCTGCTGCTCCTCGGGTCGGCGTGGCCGGTGTCCGCGGACGCTCAGATTTGGGTCATCACCCGGGGAGAGCCGATCGACGACTTGGCGGAGGCCCGGGAGCGGGTGGCGGCGGCGCTCGCCGAGGAAGGGAACGTGGCCGACCCACAGCGGATGACGGCGCTCTTCGAGGAGCGCATCTCGTCGCCGCCAACGTTCGTGACCCAGCGGCAGATCAACGAGTGGGCGACCCAGTCGCGCAACGCGCTGCACAGCCTGGCGCGGGCCGACTACGACACGGCCCGAGAAGAGCTGCTGCGGGCGCAGCGCCTCTCGCAGCGCGCGGCCGAGGAGCTCAACCGCGAGGCCGACCGCGCCCGGGAGGTCCTCGACACCTGCCTGTACATGGTGCGCGCGCTGATCGAGACGGGGGACGAGGCCCGCGCTATCTCGCAGGCGCGGGAGTGCCGCCGCGCGGTGCCCCAGGTGCAGCCCAGCCGGTTTCGCCACACGCCCGAGGTGCGGGCGATCCTCGAGCGCATCGAGGCCGAAGAGACGGGTGAGGTGGGCAACCTCCGGGTGGACTCCATCCCCCCTGGCTGCCGCGTGCGGCTCAACGGTATCGAGGTCGGCCGCACGCCCTTCTCGATGGCGGATCTGGCCCTCGGCGAGTACCGGGTGCAGGTCGAGTGCGGCGAGGAACGCGGCCGGGTGCACCGGGTACGCCTCGACGGGCTGCTGACGACCCTCGAGGTGGACACGGTATTCGAGCGAGAGACGCACTCGCGGCCGGTCTTCGTAGACGACAACGATCGGGCCGAGGCGCACGCCGCGCGGCTGGCGCGCCTGCTCGGCGTATCGGTCTACATGGTCGAGGCCGCGGGGGCGGGGCGCTTCCGGG
>RFGQ01000223.1 GCA_003695865.1 Gemmatimonadota bacterium
CTGCTCACGCGCCGGGGGGTGGAGGCGTGGGTGGCTACGGCGCCGGCCGGCGAGGTCGTCGCGTACGGGGTCGTGTGGTGCGTGGCGGACGAGGGCGAGCTGGCGAACCTCGCCGTGCGCGACGACTACCGGGGGCGGGGCCTGGGCGGTCGGCTGCTCGACCGCCTGATGGCCGCGGCCGCCGGGCGCGGCGTGCGCGACCTGTTCCTCGAGGTGCGGCCGTCGAACACCGCCGCGCGTGCGCTGTACGCGGGCCGCGGCTTCGCGGAAGTGGGGCTCAGGCCGGACTACTATGAGCGCCCGCGGGAGGACGCGCTGGTGCTGCGGGCCACGCTGGCGCCGACCGACGAGGGAAACGTTTGTAGTTAATTCGAAAAACTTCGTTGACCCCCGCCGACCCGGACCCGTATCTTCGCAGAGGCGACGTTGTGCGCTAAATCCAAGTCCTGACGAAGGAAGGAAGCGATGATCCGCCGCGTTTCGGGGCTCGTGCTCGCCCTCGCATTTCTACCCGGTTTCGTTTCGGCGCAGGAGGCCGGCGCGAGCGACCGCACCCACGTGGTCGTGCAGGGCGAGACCCTCTGGGGGCTGGCGGAACGCTATTACGGCGATCCGTTCCTGTGGCCACGCATCTGGGAGGCCAACCGCGCTCAGGTGGCCGATCCCGACCTGATCCTGCCCGACCAGGAGCTCGTCATCCCGGGCGTTGCGGCGCCCGCGGTGGTGGGCGGCGTGGACGTGCGCACGCCCGGCGAACCTCCGGCGGGTGAGCCCGCCGAGGGGGCCGAGCCGCCGGTGTCGGAGCGCGACCGGAGAACCGTGTTCTACCGCGATCCCGACGCCGGAACCGGCATCCAGCGTTCCGCGCGTCGCGACTTCGCCGTGGTTTCGCGCGATCAGTTCTGGTCGGCACCCTGGCTGTGGACCGGCGCGGGCGCGCCACCCTCGTGGGGTGAGGTCGTCGAGTTCCTCGAGGCGGGCGAACTGCGCACGGCAATGCCCTTCATGCGCATCCGCGTGCGCCTGCGCGGCGATCGAGCGGTCGACGTGGGTGACCGCATCCGCACCTACCGGGTGGATCGGGTCCGAGAGGACGGTGCCAGGGTCGTGCACCCGACGGGCGTGCTGACCGTGACGCGGGTGGGGGACGGCGACGTCACAGGGGTCGTGCTCAAGGAGTACGAGCGCATCCGTCTGGGCGACCTGGCGGGTCCTGCGCCCGAGTACACGCTCGAGCCGGGCCAGTATCCCGACCTCGTGACCCAGCGCGTGCGCGCCACGGTCGTGGGCTTCGGGGGCCGCGAAGTCCTGCCGGGCCCCGGGGCCGTGGTGTTTCTCGACCGAGGTGCCGCCGAGGGGGTCACCGTCGGCGACGAGTACGTCGCCGTCGCGGGCGACGGACCGGGCTGGGAGGGCGACGTCACCGCCCGGGTCCGGGTGGTGGCGGTGCAGGAGCACACCTCGTCGGCCCGCATCGTGTCGCTCGACAGCCCCGTGTTCAGGCCGGGGCTGACGGTTCACCTCGATCGCAAGATGCGCTGACGACCGGCCCCTTGATCCCGAGCGGTCGATCCACGACCATCCGGCGCCGTGCCGGGAAGAACGAGCCCGAACCGGGCTCGTTCTTTGCATGTAGGTCCACGTAGAGCCGTGCGGACGCGAACGGACCGGAAGACATGAACGAGCAAGTGAGGCGGGTGTTGGTGACGGGGGGCGCGGGCTTCATCGGGAGCCACGTGGCCGAGGCGTACATCCGCCGAGGAGACCGGGTCTGGGTGGTGGACGACCTGTCGAGCGGCCGGCGCGAGAACGTGCCCGACGGCGCCGAGTTCGTCCACGCCGACATCGGCGACGACGAGGTGCGCAGGCTCATCGCCGACGTACGGCCCGAGTTGATCAACCATCACGCCGCGCAGATCGACGTGCGGGTCTCGGTGGCCGACCCGGCGCGCGACGCCACGGTCAACGTGCTGGGGCTGCTGAACGTGCTCGAGGGCGCCCGCGAAGCGGGCACGCGCCGCTTCGTGTACGTGTCGAGCGGGGGCGTGGTCTACGGAGAGCCCGAAGTGATCCCCACGCCCGAGACGGCTCCCAAGCTGCCGCTCTCACCGTACGGGGTCACCAAGTTGGCCGGTGAGTACTACCTCAACTACTACCGCCACATCCACGGAATCGAGTACGTGGCCCTGCGCTACGCCAACGTCTACGGGCCGCGCCAGGATCCCCACGGGGAAGCGGGCGTGATCGCGATCTTCGTGAACCGGCTGCTCGGGGGGCAGCCGCTCACGATCTTCGGGGACGGGGAGCAGACCCGTGACTACGTGTACGTGAAGGACGTGGTGAGCGCGAACCTCAAGGCCTCGGACATGGCGCTGAACGGAGACGGAGGGCTCGACGGCGTGGCGTTCAACGTGGGCACCGGCAAGGCGACCTCGGTGAACCGGCTGGCCGACCTGCTGGAGGACCTGGTGGGCACCCGTCCGGGACGCGAGTACCGCGGCGAACGCCCGGGCGAGCTGCGTCACAGCACCCTCGACTGCGGACGACTGCGTGAGCGGGGCTGGGCGCCCCGCTTCGCGCTGCGGGACGGCCTGCGCGAAACGGTCCAGCACATTGCCGCCGGGAGGGTGAACGCATGACGGCTGCGCCGCTCGCCCTGCTGCAGCGCGCCCCGGAGGGCGCCCTGGACATGATCCTGGCGGGCACGCTTCCCACGAAGCTCGTCCTTCTGGTGCTCGCCACCTTCTCGGTCGCGGCGTGGATCCTGATCTTCTGGAAGTGGCGGGTGTTCCGCGACGTGCGCCGGCAGGGCGACCGCTTCATCCAGCACCTGGAGCAGGCCACCACGCTCGCCGAAGCCTACAAGGCCATCACGCTGCTTCCCGAGTCGCCCTACGGTCGTGTGTTTCGCCAGGGCGTGAACTTCTTCAACGAGCTGCGTCCGGGTACGCTGCGCGACGACGCGCCGGCCGGCCCGGGGCTCTCGTCCGCGCAGCTCGAGGCGCTGCGCCTCGTGCTGGAGAAGGAAGAAGCGGAAGAGCGCGACGAGCTGGCCCGGGGGCTGCCGTGGCTCGCGATCATCGGCACGGTCTCGCCGCTACTCGGCCTGATGGGCACCGTGATCGGCATCACGAACACCTTTCTGGGCATCACCGCTTCGGGGTCCACGAACCTGGGAGCCGTGGCGCCGGGCGTGGCGGAAGCGCTGATCACCACGGTGGCCGGCCTGTTCGTGGCCATCCCCGCCGTGATCGCCTACAACCACTTCGTGGCGCGCCTCAACCTGGTCGTGGGCGAGTTGGAGGGCTTCTCGAGCGAGTTCATCGGCACGCTGGCGCGGGAGGGCCGGGTCTGATGCCTCGCAGGCGCGACCGCGCGGGCGGCTTCGGGGGCGGCGACCTCTCGATCCGGGCCGACATCAACGTCACGAGCCTCGTCGACATCGCCTTCACCCTGCTCATCATCTTCATCATCACGGCACCGATCCTGCAGGGAGGGATCGAAGTTGCCGTTCCCGAGGCGCAGGTCGATCCGCTGCGCGTGATGGAGAACAGCCTGATCGTCACGATCGATCGCGAAGACCAGGTGTATCTGGCGGAGACGCAGGTGCCGCGGGAAGACCTGGCGGCGGTGTTCGGGCAGCTCGTGGGCGCGACGTCGCCCGAGCGCGTGCTCATCCAGGCCGATTCGGCGGCTTCGTGGGCGCCGGTGCTCGAGGTGATGGGGCTCGCCAAGGAAGCCGGGTTGCCCTTCGCGGCCATCGGCAACCGGCCGCCCCGGCGCTGACCGCGCGGGGGGCGGGGCGCCGGGCCATGGTCCGGGCGGAGTGGACGGAGTGGGAAAGCCGATGACCGGAGCCAGACGCAGACACGACCGACCGGGGCGCGGGCCGGTGCTCGCGTCGACGGTGGTGCACGTGGTGGCGTTCGGCATGGCCTGGTGGGTGTCGACGCATCGCCCCGAGGTGCCCGAGTTCGTGGTCTACGAGATGGATCTGGTATCGCCCCCGGCCGTCGAGCAGGGAGAGCCGGAACCGGCACCCGCGCCCGAGTTGGTGGTCGAGCGGCCCGAGCCCGAGCCCCCGCCTGAGCCGAAGGAAGAAACGCCTCCGGTGATCGAGGAGCCCGAGCCACGCAGGGAGGAGCCC
>RFGQ01000224.1 GCA_003695865.1 Gemmatimonadota bacterium
CCTCCCTCCCGAGGACGCGCTGCGCGTCCTCGGGAGGGAGGTGTACTGGCGCCCACGAGGCCGCATGAGCGACTCGTCGCTCGACCTCGAGGCGCTCCAGTGTGCGCTGGGCCCCATGACCATGCGCACCCGGCGCACGCTGGAGCGCCTGGCGGCGCGGCTGCTCGGCGAGGCCTGACGCGGCCCGTTTTGCGGACCGCGGTGGGAGCCTACCTTGGGCGGTGCTGCGGGCCGACGCCCGCCGCGTCCGGCGTTCCCCTTCCGCACCGACGACCATGCTCGAACTGATCTGCCGCCGCACCTGAACGACCTGCCACAAGGCGGTCGCCTTGCTGGAAGAACGCGGCGTGCCGTTCCGCTACCGCGAGTACGTGGACGAGCCGCTCGACGCGGACGAGATCCGGGCCGTACTGGCGCGGTTGGGTGTGGGCCCGCGCGACGTGCTGCGGCGCAACGACCGGGCCTACCGGGAGCTCGGGCTCACCGGAGACGAGGACGACGAGACGCTCATCGGCCTCATGGCCGCCCACCCCACCCTGCTTCAGCGGCCGATCGCCGTGCTCGGCGATCGGGCGGTGGTGGGCCGGCCGCCCGAGCGGGTGCTAGAGTTGGCCTGAGGCCCCGTCCTCAGCGCACCCGATAGACGCGCAGCGGCTGCTCGCGTCCCCGGATCGGCTGAGGCCCGAGGTCGTCGGCGCCCTCGAATCCCGTTTCGTCGATCACGGCCGCCGAACACAGCAGGCGCGCGTCGTGCAGCTTGCAGATCTCCTCGAGCCGCGCGGCCACGTTCACCACGTCGCCGGTGACCTTGTACTCCTTGTGGATGGGCGATCCCACCAGCCCCACCACGGCCTCGCCGCAGTGCAGGCCCATGGCCAGCCGGGTGGGCGGGAGCCCTTCGGCCTGAACGAACGCGTCGAGCCCGTCGAGGATGTCGAGCGCCGCGTCCAGCGCCCGACGCGTGTCCTCGCCCCGGCTCACCGGCACGCCGAAGACGGCCATGAGCCCGTCGCCGAGGAGCTGGTGCACGATGCCGCCGCGCCGGTGGATGTGCGCGATCGTGTAGTCGAACAGCCGGTTCAGGTAGTCGACGACCTCTTCGGGAGGCGCCGACTCGGCGAATCCCGAGTACCCCCGCACGTCCAGGAAGAGCACGCTCACGTGCCTGCGCTCGGGGGTCCCGTCGCCCCCGCGGTGCAGCAACTCGTCGACCACTTCGGGCGCGGTGAGCTGGCCGAAGACCGACAGGATGCGCTGGCGTTCGCGGGCCTGCTCGAAGGAGCGCAGGGTGCGCCGGCGGATCTCGCGGGCCACGAATCCCGCGATCACGCCGGTGATGACCAGCATGAGCGCCTTCTGCACGTGGAAGAACATGAGGACCTCGCGCGGCGCCGCGTCGAGTAGACCCTGCTGCGCGAGCACGGAGTCGACGAGCACCTTGGCGACGATCAGGTACTGCACGGCCGCCACCACGCCCGAGGCGACGGCGATCCACAGATCCAGGTAGAGCGTCGCCAGCACGATGAAGGGGAAGTAGGCCCAGGGCCCCGCCGACCCCAATGCGAGCAGCGGATCGTCGAGCCCCTGCTCGACGGCCAGGATGAGCAGCGTGGGAAACGTCATCTCCACGATGCCGCTCACGTGCGCGAGCCAGCGCGAGGGGTTGCCGTCTTCTGCCAGCGCGCGCTCGAGGCGACGCACGAGCAGCCATTCGAACCCGATCAGCGCCACGAGGAGCGCCGCGATGGAGAGCGTGGGGAAGGGCGTGAACTCGGGGCCCGTCGTGCGCGAGGCGTAGTACGACAGCGCGAGCGACACCGGGAAGGCAGCGACGAAGATGACCGCCATCAGGCGGGCGCGGAATCGCGCCATGACGACCGTTTCGCGCCGCAGCGTGCGCAGGAACTCGTCGCGCGCCCCGTCCGGGGCCGGTCCGCCTCTTCCGGCTCGATCGGGTCTGGTCACGCCCTCCGAGGCGTCAGCGACCACCGCCCTCGGCGCCCGCGATGATGCGGTAGGCGCCCCGCACGTTCAGCTCGAACCAGTCTTCGTAGCCGCCCCAGTCGGCGAAGCGCTCCAGGCGGATCCGCGCTGCGGCCTCGTCCTCGGTCCAACCGGCCCGGACCGCGTCGCGCACCGCCCGCTCGAGCGCGTCCCAATACTCCAGCTGGCGGAACACCGCGGCGCGGTCGCCCACCGGCCCGTGCCCGAAGACCACCGTGTCGAAGTCGAGGCCGAGCATGCGGCGGATCGAGACCGTCTGCCCTGGAAAGTGCCAGCCCGGCAGGTCGCGAAAGCCGACCCGGTCGGCGTTCACGAAGTCGACGGCGAAGGCGACCCGTGCGTCGGGCACGAGCGCGACCAGGCTGTTGTCGGAGTGGTTGGGCCCCAGGTAGTGCAGCTCGACCGTGCGGCCGCCCAGGTCGAGGCTCAGCGTGCGCTCGAAGGTGACCGTGGGTGGCGGCTGGTCGGGCGAAGCGCGCCGCATGATGTCGTCGACGGCAGCCCGGGTGGCGACGATCTCCGCTCCGCCGCCCGTCCCCTCGGCGAGGACCGCCGCGCCGCTCGCGTGATCCGCATCGGAGTGCGAGTAGACGATCCAGCGGACCGGCCGATCGGTCACGCGCCGGATCTCGCGCGCGTACACGGCGGCGGCCTCGGGGTTGAGCGGATCGAAGGCGGCGACGGCCCGCTCGCCCACCACGAAGAAGGCCACGTGGGCCTGCCAGCGGAACCGGTACACGCCCTCGGCCACGGCCGTGGTCTCGAAGCGGGGCGTGTCACCGCCCTGGAGGGCGGCGACGGGGGCCGGGGCGGCCAACGCCCCGGCGCCCAGGCCGACGACGGCGAGCAGAACGGTACGGATCACGATTCAGCCCTCCGGTC
>RFGQ01000225.1 GCA_003695865.1 Gemmatimonadota bacterium
CCGTGCGCGAGGGCCGCCACATCCGCTTCGTGCCCACCGAGCGGATTCGCTGGCTCGAGTCGGAGCGCAACTACGTGGTCCTCCACACCGAGACCGGGTCCGTGCGCATGCGCTCCACCCTGCGCGACCTCTCGGCCCGCCTCGACCCCGCGCGCTTCGTGCGGGTCCACCGCTCCCGGGTCGTCAACCTCGACCACGTGGACCGCGTGGAACCGTGGTTCAACGGCACCTACCGGGTCGTCCTGCTCGACGGCACCACGCTTCGGGTCAGCCGCTCCTACCGACGCGACCTGCTGCTTCCGGCGCGCTGAGGGCGTGCGAGCCGTCCCTGCTCAGGGACGGCTCGTCCCCGGCCTGCACCCTGTCGTCCCCTCCGCGTCAGCGGCGTCGTCCGCATGCGTACACCTGTACCGGAACGCACGGCGCGCGCGGGGAGGCGCGTGTCGCGGCGGCGGGTCTCCCCGGGGCCCGTCGCCCCGCGTTCCATCTGCACAGCGGACGCGGAGGATGCATACGTTGGCCCGAGACCCCTTCAGGCGGGGCGCCCCGCCAGCCCCTGCGCCCCCGGCCACACCCCGGGGGCGGGTCCGGGCCATCCTCCTCGGTCCTAGAGGAGCGTTCGCCGCGCTCGTCGCGGTACTCGCGACGGCCGCCGCCACGAACACGACGCCGGCGTCCGCGAAGCGAGGCGTGGCCGGTACCGTGGCGGCAGGAGCCGGCTGGTCCCTCGCCGCCCCCATGCCCACGCCTCGCAAGGAGATCGCCAACGCCGCCGCCGTGCTCGACGGACGCATCTGGGTGGCCGGCGGGGTGACGCCCGAGGGGCGCATCAGCGACGCCCTCGAATCCTACGATCCGGCCACGGACGGGTGGCAGAGCCACGCCCCACTGCCGGAGCCGCTCTGGCGCGCCGTGCTCGCGGCGGCCGACGGACGCCTCTACCTGTTCGGTGGCTACCGCTCCACGGGACGCTTCCCGTTCGACCCGACCGACGCCGTGTACGCGTACGACCCGCGTACCGACACGTGGAGCGCGAGGAGCCCGATGCCCGCCGGCCCACGCGGCGCGTTCACCGCCGTCACCGCCGGGGGACGCATCCACGTGATCGGCGGGGCCCAGAACAACGGGCTCGACCGCCACGAGGTGTACGACCCGGCCACCGACCGCTGGAGCACGGCGCCCGCCCTGCCCACGCCGCGCTCGGGCCTTTCGGCCGCCCTGTTGGGGCGGGAGATCGTCACGACCGGCGGCTACGTGCTGGGCGCGGGCGGCGTGCGTTCCTTCGCCACCGTCGAGGCTTACGATCTGGACACCGGCGCTTGGCGCGCGCTGCCCGACCTTCCGGCCGCCCGCTTCGGCGTGGGTGCCGCGGCGCTGGGCGGCCGCCTCTACGTGTTCGGGGGTCTGGCGAGTGACGAGGTGCCCTCGCGAGCGCTGGTGTACGATCCCTCGAAGGGGGTGTGGAACGCGCTACCCGAGATGCCCTCGCCCGTGTCGTTCATGGGCGTCGCGGCGCTGGAGGGATCGATCCACGTGGTGGGCGGCGGGCCGGTGCCCCTCGACCGCCACGACGCGGTGCCGCTGCACCGTGTCTTCGTACCGGACGGCTGACCGCCGGAGCCGCCACGGCACCGGCCGGCGGCGACGGACCGGCCCGCGAGGGCCGGGCGCGGGCGCGGCCTCCCGCCCCCCGGGTGGGTCGCACGAAGGGCCCACGGACGCGGCCCGCGCACCCGGGTCGGAGCGGCTCGCCGCCGCTCCGGCCCGGTTCGTCCTCGGCGCACCTTCGCCCCACGGGCTCGAGCGTCGCGCTACTGCACGTCGGTGACTTCGATCTCGAAGACCAGCGTGGCGTTGGGCGGGATGGTGCCGTCGGGCGTGCCGCGCGACCCGTAGGCGAGCTGCGGCGGAAGCACGGCCTTGCGCACGCCCCCCACCCGCATGTTCATCACGGCGTCGTCGAAACCGACGATCACCTGCCCCACGCCCGCCACGAAGCTGAAGACGCCCGAATCGAACTCGCGTCCGTCGGGGAACCAGCCCGTGAACTCCACAGTCACCTGCGAGCCGGGCTGCACCTCGGCACCGGTGCCCACCACCACGTCCTCGATCCACGTACCGAGTGCCGTCTGGGTCATGCGGCTCAGGTCGATGTCGAGCGACGGGTCGAACACGATGTCTTCGGGCTCGGGCGCCGTGGGCGCCGAGTCGGAGTTGCACGCGCCTACGGTGAGCGCGAGGGCGGCCAGGCCGCAGACCAGCCGGACGCGCCGGCTCGGAAGAAGCGAACGGAGAACGTGCATGGAGCCTCCTTCAGCGGTTCGGGGGCGGGCGGCGGGCGCCGCTCACCAGTTCATGTCGAGCAGTTGGATCTCGAAGACCAGCACCTGATCGGGCGGCACGACTCCCTCGAGTCCCGTCGCCCCGTAGGCGAGTTCGGGCGGCACCACGAGCCGGCGCCGTCCGCCCACGCGCATGCCCTTCACCCCTTCCTCCCAGCCGATGATCACGCTCCGGTCGCCCACCCGGAACTCGATGGGTTCGCGTCGGTCGAGGCTCGAGTCGAACTTCCGCCCGTCGGGGAACATGCCCAGGTAATGGATGCGCACCCGGTCGCCGTGACCCACCACCTCCTCGCCCCAGCCCCGGGAGAGGTCTTCGAAGAGCAGCCCGTCCTCGCCCTCCTGCATGCGAGCCAGCTCCACGCCGGTGGCCGGTGCGTAGCGGAGCGAACGCGGAGAGGTGAAGCCCGACGTACACCCGGCGGCGAGCGCAGCGAGCACCAGGGCCGTCAGCGCCGCCGTGCCGCCGCGCCCGCGAAGGCCACGGACGTGCGGTCCACCCGGGCGCGAGCCGGCGAGGCCGCTTCGGCGCCGCTCGTGATCGGTTCGCAGATCAGACACGGTCACGCGTTCTCCTTCCTGGGGCGCGTCCTCACCGACGGCGCGCGAGTTCGATCGCTCATGACGCAGGCCGCTCGTAAACGATGCGCCCGCCCACCATGGTCAGCACGACCCGCACGTCCTTGAGGCGCCTGGGATCCACTTCGAGCGGGTCGTGGTCGAGCACCACCAGGTCGGCCAGGAACCCGGGGCGGATACGGCCTTTGTAGTCCTCTTCGCCCGCCACCCAGGCGTTGTTCACCGTATAGGCCTTCAGCGCGGTCTCGGCGTCGATCTTCTCCTCGGGGAACCAGCCCCCCTCGGGAGTTCCGTCGAGCGTCTCCCGCGTGACCGCCGCGTACATTCCCTGGAGCGGGTTCGACGTGTACCAGGCCGCGTTGGTCCCCGGCCAGTCGCTGCCGAACGACAGCAACACCCCTGCACGCTCCAGCGTGCCGAACGCGTAGGCCCAGCGGGCGCGTTCCCCGATACGCTCCTCCATCCAGCGCATGTCGTCGATCGTGTGGTAGGGCTGCATCTCGGCGATGATCCCCAGCCGCGCCTCGCGCTCGGCCGTCTCGGGGCCGCGCAGCACCTGATTGTGGATGATCGCGAAGCGCCGTCCCTCGCGGGGACCGTTCACCTCGATCACCCGTTCGAAGATGTCGAGGATGGAGTCGATGGCCGCGTCTCCGATGGCGTGCACGCGCGGGTTGAAGCCGGCGGAGTCGGCCCCGAAGACGAGCCGCTCCATGTTGCCCGGCGGATCCATCCCCGAGCCGTGGTCGGTGACGTAGCCCGTGTTCGAGGCGTTCCGCCACTCGCCCGGCACTCCGGTCGTGAGGTAGGGCTCGTAGAAGCGGGCCGTGGAGTTGCCCATGATGCCGTCCACGAAGCCCTTCAGCCCCTGATAGCGCACCCACTCGTCCCCGAAACCCTCGACGAGGCCCGCGTCGCGCATCTCGTCCCAGGTGTCGAGCACCAGCCGCATGTTCACGCGCGCCGTGAGCTCACCGCGGCGCTTGAGTTCGTGGTAGACCTGCACCTGCGAGGGCGGCGTGATGTCGAAGATCGTCGTCACGCCGTGCTGGGCGAGCCTGGCCAGGGCAACGCGCGCCTCGGCCAGCCGCTGCTCGAGCGTCTTGGGCGGGATGGCGGCCCGGACCCGCCGCGCCGCGGCGGCGTCGAGCCGTCCGGAGGGCTCGCCGTCTTCGCACTCCACGCCCTCCCACGTGCAGTCGGCGCCGGCCGCGCGCAGGGCTGGGCCGTTGGCCAGGTACTTCGAACCGTCCCAGTTCCACAGAATGGCCGGATGACCGTCCGAGACGGGGTCGATGAGCGAGCGGTCGGGGTCGAAGGGCGGCGGCGGCGCGCGCCCCTCCTCACGGCCCGTCGACGACAGCGCCCACTGAGCGTAGGCGCCCCACATGCCGCCGACCATCCAGGCCCCTTCGGGCAGGCGCGCGGCCGTCTCGCGGACTTCGGCCACCAACCCTTCCGCGTCGTTCACCTGCAGCAGATTGATGCCCAGCAGGAGCTCGCCGGCCCGGTTGAAGTGCGTGTGGTTGTCGATGAAGCCCGGCGAGAGGAAGCGGCCGCCCAGATCGATCGTGCGGGTGCCTTCGCCGCGCAGCGAGGCGACCTCGGCGTCGGTCCCCACCGCTACGATGCGGTCGCCCGCCACCGCCACCGCCGCCGCCCAGGGGCGGGCATCGTCGCCCGTCCACACGCGTCCGTTGGTGAAGATCACGTCGGCGCTCTGGGCCGCGGCGGCGGCGGGCGGCGCGAGCAGGGCCGCCGCCAGGGCGAGCGCGGCGGCCGAAGCGGAGCGGGCGGCGAATGCTGACGGCATTGGTGTCCTCCTTCCGTGCGGCGGCGGCCCGTGGGCCGGCCTCCGCGTCCGCCCGGGCGGACGCGCGGGACCGGGCGTGGC
>RFGQ01000226.1 GCA_003695865.1 Gemmatimonadota bacterium
CCATCGATCTTCGGAAAAGGCACACCCGGGGCTCTTCATGCGTTCAGCGGCACTTCGTGCCGCTGACACCTTGGCCGGAGGATCGTCGGGGTCACTGGGACCCCGCAGGTTTCAGACCCTCCGTTTCAAAGGAGAACCCCGATGAAGCTGCTCCGCCTGTTCTTCGTGGCCGCCGTCCTCTCCGTGGCCGCTACCGCGTGCTCGAGCCCGACCAGCCTCGACTGCCCGCAGGGAGCCGTCTGCCACGAGCCTGACAGCGGCAACTGATTCGGGACGGTGGCGCCCCGCCTGAGAGGGACTCAGGCGGGGTCCGCCGCCGCCGCTAGTTTTTCGACGCCTCGTCGGACCCCTTCGATCTGGGTCCACGGGGCGTCGTCTTCTTCCGCGACGGTCGACGCTTCGACTTCCGCAACGGCCTGGCGCAGGTCCTCGAGCGCCCGATCGACCTTGAAGTAGTACTCGTTCAGGCCGAACTCCGCACAGTGGTGGCGCGCCCGCTCGAGCCACTTGCGCGCGGCTGCATCATCTTCGAGCATCGCCCATGCGATGCCTCGATAGTACAGAAACTCGGCAATCATGTACGTGCGCCCGGACGATTTCCACGGCTCTTCGTCCACCTTCGCCAGTCGCCTCTCGTACTCGGCCCGGTCACCGCGGCAGGCAGCCATGAACGCGAAGGCGTCCATCGCGTACACCCGATAGTACCAGTCGTCGGCGAGGGTGAGCACGACTCGGTATGTGCGTTCGGCGCTCTCGAGGTCGCCGATCATGCGGAATGCGTTGGCGAGCGCCATGAGGCCCCACACCTTCTCGCGCGACGTCGGGTACGCTTCGATCGCCTTCCACGCGAGAGGGATCGCACTCCGGACGCGGCCGGCCGCCTTCTCCGTGCGCTGCAACGCCAGGTAGGCCAGCCCGAGGACCGTACCATCTCCGAGCGCCTCGCCTTCCGCGAGCACCTCCTCGGCGAGCTCGCGCGCGCGAGGCAGGTTGCCTCTCGCCCGATGAATCTCGCACATACCGTCGAGCGCGAGAGCACGCTCCTTACGGTCCCCGAGGACCTCGGCGAGCCGGAAGGCCGCCCCGTACCACGCCTCCGCCTCGGGCCATAGCGACCGACGCCGCAGCGCCCGGGCGATGCGGCGGGCCGACTTCATCGACACGGCGTGGTCGTAGACCGCCCCGGCCACGCGGTACGCGACCCGGTAGATGGCCTCGGCACCCAGGTGGTGGCCCTGCGCGTCGACCGCCTCGCCCCACTCGTACAGCGCGACGGCCAGCTCGCGATCGCGCTCCTCGTCGGGTGCGTCCACGTTGTCGAGCAGGTCCAGTACCTTCTCCCAGCACGGCACTTCGGCCCGCTTCATCTCTTCGAGCACGCCCACGTCGCCCATGACGGGCTCGGCGATGGCCGTGGAGCCCTGCTCTCCGTGCTTCTCGCGAAACTCCCGCACGGCCCGCCGCGCCGACTCCACCTGCGCGTCGAGTAGACCGCCCGGCACGACGCCTTCCTCGTCGACGTAGGCGAACGCCGCCCGGTAGACGGCGAAGCGGACGCCCACCGGCAGGCGCGCGTCGGGACCCCGCTGGTCTTCGATGTCGCGCAGGATCGTCCAGCCGTCGAACGAGCGCCGCGGGATGGGCATCACGGGCGGGGCGGGGCGCTCACCCAGCACGCCGCCGTCGGGGCCGCCTCCGCCCGGGCCGCCACGACCGTCGAGTTCGGCGTGGAGCACCAGCCCGCCGATGCGGCCCGCCACGTACATCAGGTCTTCGGCCGTCGCCGGATCGAGCGGCATGCGCGGCGAGCACGAGTCCACGGCGACGAACCACGCGCGCGTTCCGTCGCTTCCCAGCGTGCACAGCGCGCACGAGCGGATGCCAGGGGGCAGCCTGACGCCGCTGATCGAGCCCGCCACCTCGCCGAACTCGACGAGCCCGGGCACACCGTGCGTCCAGGCGACGCGCATGGGGTCGACGTCGAAGTCTCGGCGGGGTCGGTCGCGGCCGAGGTCGAGCACCAGGTGCGTGTGGACCAGTCCTTCGCCATACTCGTCCACCCAGATCACGGCGGCACGTTCGGCGGCGACCAGCTCCGCACAGCGGGCGAGATACTCGACGAGTTCGGCACGGGCCCGATCCCCCGCATGCACGGCACGAGCGAGCGCAAGACGATCCTGGCGCCGGTCGCGGTGCTGCTGGATCTCGAGGACCGGTGTGGACATGAAACCTCGTGGATACGCTGTGGGCTGTTCTTTCAAGCTAAACTGTTCCCGCGCGCGCGTGCAAGGCGCGCGTACGGGGGCGCGCGCGAGGCGGCGTTGAGAAGGCCGGGCGGCACCGACGCGGGCCTCGCGCTCATGGCGCTCATCTGGGGCGCCAACTTCACGGTGATCAAGGCCGTGCTGGAACAGCTCGAGCCCCTGGCGCTCAACGCGCTCCGCTTTCCGCTCGCCGCACTGGCCCTGGGGCTGCTGCTGCGCCTGCGTGGCCCCCTGCCCTGGCCCCGCGCGGAAGATCGCTGGCGCATCGTGTGGCTCGGCGTGGTGGGCAACGTGCTCTACCAGCTCCTCTTCATCTTCGGGATCGACTGGACCCTGGCCGGCAACGCGGCGCTGCTGCTCGCCACCACGCCGGTGTGGACCCTGGTGCTCTCCACGGCCGTGCTGGGCGAGCGCTACGGCGCGGGCGTATGGGCGGGCGTGTGCGCCACGCTCGTGGGCATGGTGCTCGTGGTGGCCGGGGGCCCCGACGCGCTCGACTTCTCGAGCGCGCGGGTGCGGGGCGACGTGCTCATGGTGGGCGCATCGCTGGTGTGGTCCATCTACACCGTGGGCGCGCAGGACCTGACCCGGCGCTACGGCTCGCTCGCGGTCACCACGTGGACACTGCGGGTGGGTGCGGCCGGTCTGGTCGCGCTCGGGGCCGTTCCGCTCGCGCGCCGGGGGGTGGCTCACCTCGACGCCGCAGCCTGGGGCGGCGTCGCCTATGCGGGAGTGCTGGCCATCGCGGTGGCCTACGCGCTCTGGTACCGCGGGGTGGAGCACATCGGCAGCTCGCGCACGGCCGTCTATTCCAACGCGGTGCCGGTGGTAGCGCTCGCGGTGGCCTGGGTGTGGTTGGGGGAGCGGCCGACGCCCCTACAGGTGGTGGGTGCCGCGGTGATCGTGGGCGGGGTGGCGTGGGCGCGCACCGGGCGTGCGCGCCGCGAGCGGGCGCCGGCCGCCGGGCCGGGCGCAGCGGCGGACTAGGCCTGCGCGCTACCGTCTTCGAGCGTGCGCGAGCCCGCACCGCGCGAGCCGCTCCGCTCGCCGTCCGAGAGGCGGGCCCGGTGCATGACCTCGGGGAACTCGTAGACGATGATCCCCTCGTCGGTGATGTCGGAGCGCACGCGGAAACCGTCGTCCATCTGCTCGAGCACGCGCTCGGCCGCCTCGATCGACAGGTTGAGGTCGGCGGCCACGTCGGTCACCGTGAGCGAGCCTCCGCGGGACTGCGCGAGCAGCAGCACCTTGCGATGTAGGCGCTGCATGAGCGCGCGGCGCCGTTCCTGCTGCGCCTTCATGCCCCACCAGAAGGTCGCGGTGCCTCCGGCCCCGATCACGCTGCCCACCGCCACGGCCGCCAGCTCGAACTCGACGAAGCCCACGGCGATGAGGAATGCGGCCATGAGGGCCATCCCCACGCCGAGAACGCGGCGCCCGATGCCCCGCCGCGGCAGGGGCGGCTCGGCCTCGCTGAGCGGCCGCGAGCCCACCACTGCGCCTACCTGAGGCCCACGGCCCGGAAACGGCCGGCCCGGGTGCGAGACCGCGGCGATGCGCGACAGCTCCCAGCCCAGTCCGCACGAGGGGCACACGCGGTGCTTGCGGCGAGCGATCCAGTAGGCCAGCCCGCCCAACCCATACGTGAACGCGCTGATCCCCACGAGCAGGGCCACGTGCCCGGGTCGCTTGAAATAGCGCACGCCCTCACCCACGTACCCGCACCGCGGGCAGCTCTTCACGGCCATCGTGGGATGGAGGACGGCGCGCGCCACGACCGCCCCGCACGTCGGACACGAGGCGTCGTTGACCGTCAGGTGTTCACCGCACGTGGAACAGCGCATCACTCTCGCAGGTGGGTGGGCTCCCCCCGTAGACACTCGCTACTACGTGTTCGTTCCCCAAAGGATTCAGCAGGATCCGTACCGCAAACATCTCACGCCGGAGCGGCTCAGAACACCCGTACGATCTGCATCTGGAGCCCCGATTCGGGCGGGGGAGGCAGCCCCCCCTCCCCACTGAGAGACAGCGCCAGCCCGCCCACGTTGCCCGAATAGTGGCGCACACCGGCCGACCACAGCGTGCCGCTCCGCACGAAGTCGGCGTCGGCCAGGTCGTCGACCGGGAGGGCGTTCTCCAGGCCGAAGCGCTGGAACTCGATCAGCAGGTCGAGCCGCTCGAAGTGCAGCGCCGGACGGGATCGGCTCCGCACGACGGAGAAGCCCTCGCCGGCCAGCGCCGTGCCGAAGTCGGCGATCATCTGCGGCCAAGGAATGCCCGCCTCGGCCACGAGGTTGTCGATGCCGGTCCGGGTCGAAGCCGTGAGGCGCCTGAGCAGCGCGTTGTCGCCGCCCAGCCGGTCGCGCAGGTGCCGCATGAAGAGCCATCCCCCGCCCCGCTCCTCGAGCGTGCCGCCGCCGGTGACGTAGAGCAGGCTCGTCTCCCAGGGAGCCGCGAGGTAGCGGGCCGCACGGCGGAGGTTGCCGCGGTCGAACATGAAGCCCCCCGTGCCCGCCCGGAACACGGCGGCGTCTCCCACGATGTCTTCGGCCATCTGCGCCAACCCCTCCGAAAGCCAGAGGGCCTCTGTGCGCTCGGCGCCGCCCACGAGCACGCGCTGATTGAAGTGAATCATGTGCTGCAGCTCGTGCGCCATGATCGCGGGCAGCTCGTCGAGCACCTGACCGGGCAGGCGCACGTCGCCCCAGCGGCCGTTGCCGTCGGGCACCATGGCGTAAAAGATCTCACCCCGGTTCGAGTTCTCGAGCTCGGGCCGCAGATCGAGACCGAAGAAGAAGCCCGCGACGAAGCCGGCGCTGCCCCGGGGCGTGAGCTCGTTCACCACCGGGGTGAAGAGCACGTCGATCAGGCCGTTGCCGTCGAGGTCGGAGACGGCGCCGAAGGTGGCGGTGTCGGTCGGGAAGATGAGCTCGTCGAACTCGTTGGCGAGCAGCTCGACGGCGGTGTCCGAGTAGGCCCCTTCGGCGCGCACGTCTTCCCACCACACGGCCGCCGCGCTCACGCGACGTACCCGCGCGCGGACGGTCTCGAAGCGATTGTCGCGGTCGAGCACCTTGAAGTCGCGCTCGTCGCCGGGCTGCGGCATGCGCAGCGGCGCCCGCGCAGCCCCCGGGGCGGCGTCGGGTGCGCGGCCGGCCGGAGGGGGAAACGCGGCCTCGAGCGCGCGGATCCGGGCGTCGAAGCGGGTCTGCGGGTCGAGCCCCGGGTGGGGG
>RFGQ01000227.1 GCA_003695865.1 Gemmatimonadota bacterium
CGCCCAGGCTCGCACACCTCGATCAGGAAGAGTTCCACGCGCTGCTGCTCGACACCCAGCACCGGGTGCTCCGGGAGGTGCGCGTGACGCGGGGGATTCTCGACGCTTCACTGATTCATCCACGCGAGGTGTTCCGCGAGGCGATCGTCGAGGGCGCCGCGGCCCTGATCCTCGTCCACAACCATCCCTCGGGCGACCCGCAGCCCTCCGCCGAAGACCGGGCCGTCACGCGGCAGCTGCGCTCGGCCGGCGAGACGCTGGGCATTCCCGTGCTCGACCACGTCGTCGTGGCTGCCGGAGGCTGGCGCACCGTCGACTGAGGCCCGGGGACGGCGAGGCTCCCGGGCCGCGCTTCCTTGTGCGGGGCGGGCGGGGCCTCGGCGGGGCGTCGGCCGGCGCTCCGCGCCCCGTCCGGGCCCCCAGCGGACGAAACAGACGTTTTCCCGCCGGGTACCGTGTGCATGACCCGAGGACGCGCCGGAGCCCGGCGCGTCCTGTTTGCGTGCGCTATACTACCGGTATGGGACCCCTTACCTCGACCCGTGCGACCCCGACGATCCGTGGCCTCCCGCGTCCTCTGGCGCGGGCGCTGGAGGCCTATGCGGACCGCGTGGACGTCGAACGCATCAAGGAGGCCTACGATCTGGCCGTCGACGCCCACAAAGGGCAGCGCCGCGCCTCGGGCGAGGCCTTCGTGACGCACGCCGTCGAGGTGGCCACGATCCTCGCGACCCTGCAGCTCGACACCGACACGATCGTGGCCGGCCTGGTGCACGACACGGTCGAAGATACCGAGGTGACGCTGGCCGACCTGGAGGAGCGCTTCGGGCCGGCCGTGGCCACGATCGTGGACGGCGTGACCAAGATCGGGCGGGTCAAGTTCCGTTCGAGCACCGAGCAGCAGGTCGAGAACTACCGTAAGCTGTTGCTCTCCATGGTGCGCGACGCCCGCGTGATCCTGGTCAAGCTGGCCGACCGCCTGCACAACATGCGCACGCTCGAGCATCTGCCCTCGGCCAAGCGGCGGCGCATCGCGCTGGAGACGCGCGAGATCTACGCACCGCTGGCGCACCGCCTGGGGATGGCGGCGATCAAGTGGGAGCTCGAGGACCTGGCCTTCAAGTTCGCCGACCCCGAGGCCTATGAGGCGCTGACCAAGAAGATCCGCCAGCGGCGCCGGGAGCGGGAGCGCCAGATCGCCGAGATGCAGCGGCCGCTCGCCGAAGCCCTCGAGCAGGCGGGTATCCCGGCCCAGGTGATGGGGCGCCCCAAACACCTGTGGTCCATCCACCGCAAGATGGTGCGCCGCGACAAGCCCTACGAGGAGATCTACGACCTCATGGCGATGCGCGTGATCACCGACACGGTGCAGCACTGTTACGCGGCGCTCGGCGTGATCCACTCCATGTGGACACCGGTACAGGAACGGTTCCACGACTTCATCGCGACGCCCAAGTCCAACATGTACCGCTCTCTGCACACGACGGTGATCGGGCCGGGAGGGCGGCGCTACGAGGTCCAGATCCGTACCCACGAGATGCACCAGACGGCCGAGTACGGAATCGCGGCCCACTGGCGCTACAAGGAGGGTGAGGAGGAGGCACCGAGCCCCGACCGGCGTGACGAGGTGGACGAGGCGCTCACCTGGTTCCGCCAGGTGCTGGAGTGGCAGAAGGACACGAACGAGCCGGAGGAATTCATGGAGTTCCTCCGCATGGACCTGTTCCAGGGCGAGATCTTCGTGTTCACGCCCAAGGGCGAGGTCAAGCAGCTCCCGGTGGGCGCCACCCCGATCGACTTCGCGTTCAGCGTGCACACCGAGGTCGGCTTCCACTGCGGCGGGGCCCGGGTCAACGGCCGCATCGCGCCGCTCTCCAGGCCGCTGCGCAACGGCGACACGGTCGAGATCATCACCGATCCGCGCCAACGCCCCAGCCGCGACTGGCTGGCCTTCGTGAAGACCTCGCGGGCGCGAGGGCGCATCCGGCAGTGGATCCGGCGCGAGGAGCACGAGTCGGCGCTCAAGCTGGGCCGGGACTTCTTCGAGCGCGAGGTGCGCAAGGCGCGTCGCGAAAAGCCGTCGGAGGAGCAGATGGCCGAGGCGGCGCGCGCGCTCGGCTACCCCGACTTCGAGCACGTGCTGGCGGCCCTTGGACGCGGCGACGTGGGGCCCACGGCCGTGATCCGCGCGCTCTACCCCGACCAGGAGCCGCACGAGGTGGTGCGGCGCAGCCCCACGGCGCTCGAGCGCATCACCGAGCGCATCCGGCGCTCGAACCGAGGTGTGCGCATCCAGGGGATGGACAACCTGATGGTGCGCTACAGCCAGTGCTGTCAGCCGCTGCCGGGCGACAAGGTCATCGGCTACATCACGCGGGGGCGCGGCGTGTCGATCCACCGGGTGGACTGCAGCAACATCCTCAACCTGGGCGAGGACCGCCGCGTCGAGATCGAGTGGACGGCCGAGAAGGGCGACCGCTTCTTCGTGAAGCTCTACATGCGCGGCACCGACCGCCGCGGCCTGCTCTCGGACGTCGCGAAGGCGATCACCGACACCGGCACGAACATTCAGCACGCCGACATGCGGGCCGTGGAAGGGGGGATGGTCGGCGAGTTCTCGGTCGAGGTGCACGACCTCGCGCACCTGACCAGGGTCGTGAAGTCCGTCCGCAAGGTGAAGGGCATTCTGCAGGTCGAGCGCCGCGAGAGCTTCCGCGAGGCCGACCTGGTCGAGCGCTGAGGCGCGGGCCGCCCGGAACCCCATGCCACGCTTCGAGATCGTCTCTCCCTACGAGCCCCGCGGCGACCAGCCGCAGGCCATCGCCGAACTGAGCGAGGGGCTTCGCCGCGGACAGCGCTTCCAGACGCTGCTGGGCGCGACGGGCACGGGCAAGACGTTCACCATGGCCCACGTCATCGCCGAGTTCGGTCGTCCGGCGCTGGTCATGTCGCACAACAAGACGCTGGCGGCGCAGCTCTACGGCGAGCTCAAGGCCCTCTTCCCCAGGAACGCCGTCGAGTACTTCATCTCGTACTACGATTACTACCAACCCGAGGCCTACGTCCCCTCGACGGACACCTACATCGAGAAAGACGCCTCGATCAACGAAGACATCGAGCGGCTGCGCCTGCGCGCCACCTCGTCGCTGATGGAGCGCGAGGACGTCATCATCGTGGCCTCGGTGTCGGCCATCTACGGCCTGGGCAATCCGGCCGACTACCGGGCGCTCATGGTGCACGTGCGCCAGGGCGAGACCTACCCGCGCCGCGACCTGCTGCGCGCGCTCGTCGACATCCAGTACCGCCGCAACGACTACGAGTTCGAGCGCGGCACCTTCCGCGTACGGGGCGACACGGTCGAGATCTTCCCGGCCTACGAGGAGCAGGCGGTGCGCGTGGAGCTGTGGGGCGACGAGGTGGAGCGCATCACGCGCTTCGACCCGCTCACGGGCGAGACCATCGTCACCCTGGACCGGGCGAGCATCTACCCCGCCACCCACTACGTCACGCGGCGTGAGGTGATCGAGCGCATGGTGCCGCGCATCCGTGAAGAGCTCGCCGAGCAGGTGGGGCGCTTCACGGCCGAGGGACGCCTGCTCGAGGCGCAGCGCATCGAGAGCCGCACGAACTTCGACATCGAGATGATGCTCGAGATCGGCACCTGCCCGGGCATCGAGAACTATTCGCGCTACACCGACGGTCGGCGCCCCGGCGAGCGTCCCACGTGCCTGCTCGACTACTTCCCCGAAGACTTCCTGGTGATCGTCGACGAGTCGCACGTGACGGTCCCACAGATCCACGGCATGTACCGGGGCGACCGCTCGCGCAAGGAGACGCTCGTCGAGCACGGCTTCCGCCTGCCGTCGGCGCTCGACAACCGGCCGCTCACCTTCGAGGAGTGGCGCGACATGCTGCCGAAGGCGGTGTTCGTGAGCGCCACGCCGGGCGACTGGGAGCTCGAGGCCTCGGGCGGCGTGGTGGTCGAGCAGATCATCCGCCCGACCGGCCTGGTCGACCCCGACGTCGAGGTTCGGCCCGTGAAGGGTCAGGTCGACGATCTGCTGGCCGAGATCCGCGAACGCGAGCGCCGGGGTGAGCGGGTGCTGGTCACGACCCTGACCAAGCGCATGGCCGAGGATCTCTCGGAGTACCTGCGCTCGGTGGGGGTACGGGTGAGCTACATGCATTCCGACGTGGACGCCATCGAGCGCATGGAGATCCTGCGCGCGCTGCGCCTGGGCACCATCGACGTGCTCGTGGGCATCAACCTGCTGCGCGAGGGGCTCGATCTGCCCGAGGTCTCGCTGGTGGCCATCCTCGACGCCGACAAGGAAGGCTTCCTGCGCGATGCCCGCTCGCTCATCCAGACGATCGGGCGGGCCGCACGCAACGCCGAGGGACGGGCGATCCTCTACGCGGACCGCGTCACGCGGTCCATGCAGGCGTGCATCGACGAGACGAACCGGCGCCGCCGGGTGCAGATGGCCTACAACGAGGAGCACGGCATCGAGCCCGAGACCATCCGCAAGAGCGTGGAGCAGATCGAGTTCAGTACGCGGGTGGCCGACGCTAGGCTGAAGCCCGCCGCGGCCCGGGTGTCGGAAGACCCGGCCACCTACGCGGCCGAGATCGACCGCGAGGAGATGATCAAGGCGCTCGAGGCCGAGATGGAGGCGGCGGCCGAGGCGCTCGACTTCGAACGGGCCGCGCTGTTGCGCGACCAGCTCTTCGAGCTGCGGGCCGCGGCCGGGGCGGGCGGGCGGTGATCGTCACCGAAGCCGAGCTCAGCCGCTGGGGTGAGCGTCTGGGCGCGACGCTGGCCACGCCGTGCTTCCTCGCGCTGCGCGGCCCCCTGGGCGCCGGCAAGTCGGTGCTGGCGCGCGCCGTGGGGCGGGGCGCCGGGCTCGTCGAGCCGATGCCCTCGCCCACGTTCAACCTGTGCTTCCGCTACGACACGCCCCGGGGGGTGGAGCTGATCCACATGGACCTGTACCGGCTCTCCGATCCCGACGAGCTCTGGGAGTTGGGGTGGGAGGACCTGGGCGCTCCCGACCAGCTCGTTCTGGTCGAGTGGCCCGAGCGGGCGGGGCCGCTGCTGCCGGCCGACCGCTGGGATGTGTCGCTGCACGTGCCCGAGCCGGGGTCCACGGTGCGCCGGGTCGAGGTGGAGCGCGTCGGCGCGCCGCCACCACTGCCGGGCTTTCCGGTCACGCTGACGACGGGAGGTGAGGCGTGAGCAGCCGACCCCCGGGCGCGCGGCCCGCCGTGGTGGTCGCGCTCGAGACGTCCACCACGGTCGGATCGGTCGCGGTGGTGCGCGAGGGCCGCATCGCGGGCGGCTCGGTGCTGCTCGAGCGGGGCCGCCACGCGTCCCGGCTGGTGCCGTCGCTGTCGGGCCTCATGCACGCGCTGGGCCTGGCGCGCAGCGACATCGGCGGGGTGATCGTGGGCGCGGGCCCGGGGTCGTTCACGGGCGTGCGGGTCGCTGCGGCCACGGCCAAGGGGCTCGCGCACGCGCTGGGCGTGCCGCTGTGGGCGTACTCGAGTCTCGAGGCGGCCGCAGCGACGCTCGACGAACCCGAGGCGATGGCGGCGCTGACCGAGGGTCGCCCGTCTCCCGGGCTGCCGGCGGGTGAGGCGCGCATGCCGCGCTACGTCCTGTTCGACGCGCGGGCCGACCGGGTCTACGCGGCCTGCTACGCGCCGACCGGCGACGGACCCGGCGCGTTCGAGCCGCTCGTGCCCCCGCGCGCCACCACGCTCGCCGCGCTGCTCGCCGGAACGCCTCCGGCGGCCCTGTTCTGCGGCGACGGCGCCTGGCGGCACCGCGACGAGCTGCGCGGCGCGGGCCTGCTGGTGCTCGACCCGCCCGCGGGGGTGCCCCTGGCCGCGGGGCTGGCGCGCCTGTGGCTGGCCGACCCGGCGCCGTCGCCGATCGACGACCCCCACCG
>RFGQ01000228.1 GCA_003695865.1 Gemmatimonadota bacterium
AGTCCATCCAGGCCTCGTCGGCCGTCACGACCAGGTCGGCCGGCGCCCCGGCCGCCACCTGCGGGGCGAGGCGCGAGGTCGCGTCGATCGACACGCGCACGGGCGGGCGGCCCGCGCCCGCCCCGCGCCAGGCCTCGGCGGCCGCCGGCATCGCCTCGGCCAGACTCGCCGGGGCGAACACGGCCAGAGGCTCGGGGCCGCTCTGGGCCGCGCCCGCCCAGGGCAGCCCGACGGCCATCACCGCCGAGACGGCCGAGGCGAGCAGGGCGGCGCGGCGGGGAGAAGGGGGAGCGGACATGGCGGCGACGTTAGGTGAGGCGGCGCTCCCGGGGCAACCGTTCAGTGCACCGACGGCGAGGCGACGGACGAGGCTGCCGTGGGCGGGCCCCGCCGCCGGAGCCCGCGCCGGGCCGCCCGTCGCCCCCCGATCGTGGCGCGTCACCGACCGGGCGTGGCATCTTGATACTCATGGACCCAGTGCTCGTACTCCTCGTCGTCGGGCTCTCGGCGAGCGCGACGGTGCTCGTCGTCGTCTTCCTCCGTGGATCGGCCGCGCGCGCGCGCCTGGCGCGCCTCGCCGGTCGCCACCAGGCCGAGGCGCTCTCCACGCTCGAGGGCTCGGTGCTCGACGCGTCTCCGGTGGGCGCCGCTCTCGTCGACGCGGCCGACCGCGTCATGTGGGTGAACGAGGCGCTGTGCCAGTTCTTCGGCGTGACCCGCGCCGAGCTGGTGGGTGAGGCCTGGGAGGACGTGGTGCGTCAGCGCCTGGCCCCTGTCGTCGAAGACGGCGAGGCCTTCGTCCGTCGCGTGCTCGACGCGCCCCTCGGCGGGCCCGAGGCGCGCTCGGAATGTCACGTGCTGCCGTCCGAACGCCGCCCCAACCGCTGGCTCGAGCACCGCGTGGTCCCGCTGCCCCACGGTGCGTTCGCGGGTGGGCGCGTCGAGCAGTTCGTCAACATCACCGCATTGCGCAGCATCGACCTTCGCCACCGCGCGGCCGAGCAGCGGCTCCAGGAACTGAACCGGGCACTCGTCGACCTGGCAGGCCGGGGGACGCTTTCGGCCGGTGACACCGAGCGAGCGCTTGCCGAGGTAGCCGAGAGTACGGCTCGTACGCTCGGTGCCGAGCGCGTCAGCGTCTGGCTGCGAACGCCCGACCGTGCGGCCTTGGCGCTTGCCCACCACCACGCTAGATCGGCGGGAGCGGCGCCGCCCGCTCGCGATCGGATCGGGGCGGCGGGCCTGCCCGAGTTCTACCGCGCCGCACGGGTGGAACGGGCTCTGGCCACGTCCGACGCGTGCGCCGATCCGCGCACGGCCGAGTTCGCAGAAGACGTGCTGGGATGGGACCGCACCGGCGCCCTCATGGTCGCGCCCGTGCGCGTCCACGCCGAGCTGGCCGGACTCCTGGTGGCCGAGCACACGGGCGAGCCGCGCACCTGGTCGCCTGCGGAGCAGCAGTTCGCCGCATCGATGGCCGACCTGATCGCCCTCGCGCTCGAGGCGCGGCGGCGGCGCGAAGCGGAGGTCGAGCGCGACGAGTCGCGGTCGGAGACCGCCCACGTGCTCGACAGCATCTCCGACGCGGTCGTGCGACTGGACGGAGAGTGGCGCGTCACGTACGTGAACCGCCGGGCGCGCGCCTGGATCGAGGAGGCCGAGGGTCCGATCGAGATCGTCGGGCGGCGTCTGCACGACCTGTTCATCGGGGTCGAGAGCGACCCCTCGTTCCGCGCGCTACAGCAGGCCGTGCGCAGCGGGCGGCCCGCGCGCATCGATCGCCAGATCGACGCGCGGGGCCTCTGGCTCGAGGCCACCGCCTACCCGGACGCGGCCGGCGTAACGCTCTACGTGCAGGACGTGACCGAACAGCGCGCGGCCGAACGATCGCTGCGGGCGTCCGAGACCCGTTTTCGCACCGTCGTGGAGTCGCTCACCGAAGCTCTGCTCATCACCGACCTCGACGGACGGGTCGTGTACGTGAACCCACGCCTCGCCGAATTGACGGGCTACCGGCCCGAAGAGATCGCCGGGCGAGACGCGCTCGACCTGTTCTTCCCGGGATCGGTCCACGCCTCGGTGCGCGAGAGCCTCGAGCGGGTCGCGGCCGGTCGAGGTGCGACGTACGAGGGATCGGTGATCGACCGCGGCCGGTCCGAGGTCCCCGTCTCGGTCGCCGCCGCGCCCCTGCGCGATGCGGAGGGCGCCGTCTCGCTCGTGCTGCACATCCTCACCGATCTCTCCGCCCGACACGCCCTCGCGCTCGAGGAAGAGCGCTACCGCCGGCTGTTCCACGACAGCGTGGCCGGAAACTTCGTGACCTCCGTCGAGGGAAAGCTGCTGGCGTGCAACGAGGCGTTCGCGCGCATGTTCGGCTTCGCGTCCGTCGAAACCGCCATCGGTCACGACGTGGTCGGGCTCTACCCCACCGAGGGGGCGAGAGAGGAGTTCCTCGACCTCGTCCGCGAGAAGCGCACGCTACGCTATCGGGAATCGGAGTTCCGCAGGGTGGACGGAACGACGATTCACATCGTCGAGAACGTGAGCGGCGTCTTCGACGAGAACGGCGGACTCGTCGAGTTGCAGGGCCATGTCATCGACGTCACCGAACAGCGACGTCTCGAACGCGAACTCCGCGAGGCGCAGCAGCTCGAAGCCGTCGCCCGCCTCGCCAGCGGGATCGCCGAGGAGTTCCACGGCCTCCTGAGCGCGATCCAGGAGCGCGCGCGCAGGCTCGGCGAGGCACCGGCCGACGACGCCCCCGGATACCTCGACGACATCTTCCATCTTGCCGGCCGGGGCCTGGCCATGGCCGAACAGCTGCGGGCCTTTCGCCGCCCCAGAGGCGGCGAGCGCGCGATCGATCCGGCCGAGGTCGTCACGACCGTCGCCCGTACGCTCGAGCGGAGCGTGGCCGACCGGGTCACGGTCGAGACGCGGCTCGAAGACGTGCCCGGCACCGTCGTCGTCGACCCCGCGCTCCTCGAACAGGTGCTGCTCGCGCTGGCCGTGCGCGCGCGCGAGGCGGTGGGCGACGAGGGGACCATCCGCCTCGAAACCGGCCTGCGGGGACCGAACGACGACGAAGCGGCGGAGGGCTCTTTCGTCATCGACGTGGTGGACGACGGGCCGCGCATCACGCCCAGGCGGCTCGCACACATCTTCGATCCCGCCGAGGGTGACCTCCTCAACGCCAGCCTGCCGCTGGCCCAGGCGCTCGCCCACCGGATGGGCGGGCGCATCGAAGCCGAAAGCACCCGCGAGCGCGGGACCCGCTTCCGCCTCACGCTTCCGCTCCAACCCGCAGGCCACGGCGCGGGGGCCGAGCACGCCGACCTCGTGGTGCTGCTGGCCGACGAGGAGCCGGCGGTCCTCAGCGTGAGCGGCCGTATCCTCAGGCGGGCCGGCTTCGGCGTGCTCGAAGCGACCGGAGCGGTCGCGGCGCTGGAGGCCGCCGAGCGCTCGCCCCAGGGCATACACCTGCTGGTTGCCGACGCCCAACTCGGCGCGCGCGACGGGGGCGCGCTCGTCCGCGAGCTGCGGGAGCGTCACGCCGATCTTCCGGTGATCCTCACCTCGGGCGATCCCGAGCAGGGGAGCCGTCAGGCGCGCGCGCTGCGCGCGTCGTTCCTCGCCAAGCCCTTCGGGCCGCGCGCCCTGCTGGACGCGGTCGTGGACGAGATCGGACGCTGGCAGCGCCGCACCCGCTCGCGGAGCTCGAACGGCGGGGACGGCCGCCGATGAGAACGTTCGTGTCTCATTTCACGGCCCGTTCGTACGAGCACGACATGTTCGGGCACGTGAACCACGCCGTCTACCTCAACTACTTCGAGCAGGCACGCTTCGATGCGTTCGAAGCCGCCGGCTATCCATTCATGCAGGTCCGCGACCGGGGTTGGGGCGTGCACGTGGTGCGCGTCGAGGTCGACTACCGGGCCGAGGTCCGCCTGGGCGACCGGCTCGAGATCCAGACGCGATTCGTCGACTTCCGGCGCACCAGTATGGTCATCGAGCAGCGCTGCCTTCGCCGCCGGACCGACGGCGACGAAGCCGTGCTCGCAGCCGAAGGCACGATCGTCGCGGTGTTCGTGGGCGCGAACGGACGTCCCGCCAGAGTTCCCGACGACGTGCGCTCGAAGCTCGGTGCGCCCGTGGTGTCGAAGGCCTGACCGCCACCCTTGACGGGTCCGACCGCGCAGGTCGATTCTGCAGCTTCGGTCGACTCCGGTCCGGCGCGCCGCCGCCCCCCGAGTCGCCCCGCCACGACCCGTTCGCGCGGAGAGACCCGATGTCCACCACCTACGCTGCGGGCCGCTCGGGCCCGCTGTTGGCGACCCTCGCTCTCGCCTTTCTCACCGCGGTCCCGGGCTCGGCCCAGGCCCGCTGCGACGACACCACCGGCCTCACGCTGCCCGACGGTTTCTGCGCCGAGCTCGTCGCCGAGGTGCCCGGCGCCCGTCACATCACGGTGGCGCCCAACGGCGACATCTTCGTGGCGGTGCGCAACACCGTGCGCCGGGGCGCGTCGGGCCGTGAGCGCGTTCCCGGCGGGGTCGTCGCGCTCCGCGACACCGATGGAGACGGCCACGCGGACGTGCAGGAGCGCTTCGGTGACGACGGCGGTACGGGGATCTGGCTCGACGGCGAGTGGCTCTACTTCGCTCCCGACGACCGGGTGCTCCGCTACCACATCCCGCCCGGCAGCCTGCGCCCCGACGGACCGGCCGAGGTCATCGTCTCGGGCTTGCCCGCCGGGACCAGTCATTCGGCCAAGAGCATCGTCGTTGCGGACGGCTGGGTCTATGTGAACATCGGCGGCCCGTCGAACGCCTGCCAGGCGCAGGCCCGCACCCAGGGCTCGCCCGGACTCGACCCCTGTCCGCAGCTCGAGCGTCGCGGCGGCATCTGGCGGTTCTCCACCGCACGCACCAACCAGACCCAGGACGACGGGGAGCGCTTCGCAACCGGCCTGCGCAACGTGGTGGCGCTTGGCTGGAACGCGGGAACCGGGTCGCTTTTCGGCGTGCAGCACGGGCGCGACAGCCTCCACGAGCTGTTTCCCGACCTGTTCACGGAGGAACAGCGCGTCGAGAAGCCTTCGGAGGAGTTCGTCCTCATCGAGCGCGGCGACGACTTCGGTTGGCCCTACTGCTACCACGATCCCGAGACGGGCCGAAAGGTGCTCGCCCCCGAGTACGGGGGCGACGGGCACGAGGTAGGCCGGTGCGCGGACAAGAAGATGCCGCTCGTCGGCTTCCCGGCCCACTGGGCGCCGAACGGGCTCACGTTCTACCACGGCGACCAGTTCCCGCCCGAATACCGCGGCGGGGCCTTCATCGCGTTCCACGGATCGTGGAACCGTGCACCGGCGCCCCAGGCCGGCTACAACGTCGTCTTCCAGCCGATGGACGGCGACCGGCCCGCTGGAGACTGGGTCGTGTTCGCCGACGGGTTCGCGGGAGAGAACGTAAGCCCGGGGGGCGCGCGTCACCGTCCGAGCGGGGTCGCCGTGGGGCCCGACGGGTCGCTGTATGTCTCCGATGACCGGGGTGGGGCCATCTTCCGGATCCGGTGGGCCGGCCGCTGACGGACCGGCCGACGGGCGCCCGCGACTCTTCCGGCCGGAACCGGCCGGCGTGCCGGACGTACTCTTCGGTGGCCCCACCCCTCGACGCCCGGACACGCGCCGCTGCCCGTGCAGCGCGCGAAAGGAGCAGATACGTGATGGCAGATCGTACGTTCGAGATTCTACGCCGCGCGGTCGGCGCGGCCGTATGCGCGGTACTCGTCGCCGGCTGCAGCTCATCCACCGACAGCGGCGGGCCGCGCCCCGTGGACGGGCTCGTCGTTCGTGACCCCTTCGGCCCCGTCGTGACCGTGCAGGGGTCGGACGTGCTCGGTGAGCTCGAGGTCCTGCTCGACTTTCAGACGCCGCTTCTCACCGTGACGTTCGCCAACGACCTCGGTGAGGCCGTCCAGACCTCGGGCGGAGATCAGATGACGGTCACGATCGCCGACGAGAGCCTGGCCACCTGGTCGCAGGCCGGCCCGTTCACGGGCATGCTGAACGGCCTGTCTCCGGGTGAGACCACGGCCCGCTTCTCGCTCATCCAGGGGGGCCAGACCGTGTACACGTCTCCGGCCATCGGCCTGACCGTGCTGGGGCAGCTGCGCACGCCGGAGCCGCCTTCGCAGCACTGAGCCGGAACGGCGCGGTGTTCGTCGGGATCGACGTCGTCGACCTGCGCGACCCGCGCGCGGCCGGCAAGGCGGGGGACGAGCGCTTCGTCGCGCGGGTCCTGAGCACCCAGGAGGCCGCGTGGGTCCGCGCGGCCGCGGCCGAGGGCGGGCGGACGACACCCGCCGCCGCCGACCTGCGCCTCTGGTGCCTGTGGGCCGCCAAGGAAGCGGCCTTCAAGACCGCTTCGCGCATGCTCGGTGGCCCACCTCCGTTCCACCATGCGGCCTTCCGGGTCGAGCTGCCGGCGGCGCGCGCCGAGCCGGCGAGCACGGCTGCGGCGGCGGGCGAGGAGGCGTCACCGGGCGCTCCACGCACGCACACGGCCGGAGCCGACGCGGCGGCCGAGGCGCACCGATCACCCCTGCTGTGGCCGGGCGGCCGCAGCCTCGTCACGCACGGCGGCCTCACCATGGCCGTGGCGTTCGACGTGTCTCCCGAGCGCGTGGTCGCACTGGCCTGGACGGCGGCGGGCGGCGCCCACGCGCCGGGCGGTTCACCCCCGGACCCGCCGCCCGACCTGCACTGGGGCGTCGAGGCCGCCGCGCTTCCGGGCGACGGCGACCGCGCGGCCTTCGAGGCGTTTACGGCGGCCCACTTCGACGCGGCCGAGCGGCCGGCGGTCCACTCGCCCGCCTCGGCCGCGGTGCGCCTGGCCGCCCGGCGGGGCGTCTCACGAGCGCTGGGCATGGACGAGCGGGAGGTGCGCTTTCCGGCGGCCGAGGGTCACCGCAGCGGTCGGACGCCGCCCGTGGTCGCCGTAGCCGGACACGAGCGGCCCGACCTCTGCGTGAGCCTGAGCCACCACGGGCGATGGGTCGCGTGGGCGCTGGTGGGCTGCGAGCCGGACGGCGGTGCGGACCCGGGCGGCCCGGCCCGCCTCAGAAAGGCCGGTAGTTGAGCAGGAACGTGACGCCGTAGCGCTGGAAGTACGAGTCGCCGATGTCGGTCTCGGCACGCGTCCAGCCGAAGCGCAGCGCGGCGTCGAGGTTGGGTGCGATGGGCCGCGCGAGCGTGAGGTGCGCGATCGAGGCGTTGTCGGCCTCTTCACCGGGCACGAGGCGGGCGAACTCGGTTTCGAACAGGTAGTTCTTGCCCGTGATCTCGAGTGATGCCGTCGCCGCCAGGCTCCACCAGGGCAGCGGCACCGAGACGGTGCCCGAGAAGCTCACCGCGTCGTACTCGGGGCGCCTCGAGTTCGAGCGGTTGAACGCCCCTTCCAGGCCCACGTCGGCGAACAGCGACTCGCTGGTGTAGTTCCACGAGAGTCCGGTCCGCAACGTATGGTCGCGCCGGAACGGGTCGCGCTCGTCGAAGGAGCCCTGTTGAGGGTACGTCGAGCGATCGAAGCCCCCGTAGAGGCGCCAGCCCGAGTTGAAGCGCACCCCGCCTTCCACGCCCAGGGTGCGGCGATCGAGCAGGTCGAGCTGCGGTACGAGCTCGATCGCCCGGTAGTCGGCGCGCTCGCCACGCAGGGTGAGGTCGAAGACCACGTCGTGGGCGGCGGCAACGTCGACGCGCACGCCGCCGCTGTACTGGTTGAAGCCGGGCTGCAGGAACAGCGGCATGGGCGGCCGGTCCTCCACCGAGCGGCCCCGGAAGGCGGTGTTCAGCGTGAGCCGCACGTCGGCGCCCAGCGCGCGTGTGTAGCGTGCGTCGAGCAGGCCCACCCATTCACGGGGCGCGTAGTCCCTCAGCTTGAAGCCCATCGCCGCGAACTGGCGCATGCCCACGTCGGCCGTGACGCGCAGCGCCTGGCGCGTCGACGCCGGGAAGAAGAGCAACCGTACCCGCCCTGCGAACTCTCCGACGGCGGCCGACGCGTTCTGCGTCGAGTCGACGACGGGGATGGTCACGGCCGGAAGGTTGCCCGAGTAGCCTTCGCCCGACACGCCCCCCGTGAGGACCAGGTCTTCCAGACGCACCGTCTGAGCATGCACCGACCCCGGCGCCCCGGCCGCCTGGAACAGCAGCCCCAGGGCCGCCAGCAGCCCGGCACGCAGGACGCCCGCCCCGACGGGGCCACGCGCCCGGCGGCAGGTCTGCGCCCGGCCGCTTCTCTTGCGCCGTCGGGTGCCCACGAGTCGCGCCGTCATCCCTGCACCTCCGGGCCCGCCACGCGGCGGAATTCGCGCGCGCGCCCCAGCAACTCGTCGTGCGCCTGCTCGAGCTGGGCCCGGTAGGCGCGCAGCCGGGCGATCTGCTCCTCGAGCGTCAGCGGCTGGCCGGCACGCGCGCTGTCTCCCGGCACGATGCCCGCCTCGCCGTCCGCATCGCGGGTGCGGCGCGTCTGCGAGCCGATGGGCACTGCCCCGTCGCCGAAGCGGTCGGTGTTGGCCAGCGCGTCGCGGTGGATGCGGCGGAAGCGCGCGCGCCCCTCGAGGTCTGTGAGCCTGCGGTCCACGTCCTCGAGCTCGATCTCGAGCTGGCGCGCCCGCCGGTCGAGGATCTCGGCCTTGGCCAGGATGTCTTCGGGACCGTCGATGGGATCGATGGCGATGTGCGCCAACGTCACGCTTCGTTGCGTCAGGTCGTCCTCGCGATCGAGTTCGGCGACCTGGTTCTCCAGATCGCGCACCTGCGCCTGCAGCTCGCGGAACCGAGCCGGCGACGCGGAGTCGGCCTCGACGTAGAGGCGGGCCAGTCTGGACGCGAGCCCGGCCCGCAGGCGATCACGGGCCTCGCGCACCGCATCGGCGAGGCGTTCCACACGGTCGATGGCCGACGCACGCGAGGGTGAGATCTCCTGAACGCGGGCCTGCGCCCGGGCATAACGACCGTCGTCGCCCGCCGAGCGGGCCACGTCGACGGAGTCGATCCACGCCTGCCAGTCGCGGTCGGTCAGAGCGAGCGCGTCCTGGGCCGCCCGCAGCGCGCTCACCGCGGCCTGGTATTCGAGGCGAAGCCGGTCGAGATCGGGCGGCCCGCTCTGGGCACCGAGGGGCACGGCAGCGGCCGCCGCCGCGAGCAGCAGCGCGCCGAGCGCGAGCCCGCGGACGCGAGCGCCGAACCCCTTCGAGGGTCCCGGCCGCGTGCCGTTTCGCTCCCTCACCGGACTCACGCCTCGATCCCGTACTTCTCCAGCTTGTAGTAGAAAGCACTCGACTTGAGGCCGAGCAGCCGGGCGGCCTCGGCCTTGACGCCGCCCGCGCGCTCCAGCGCCTCGCGCAGGAGCTTCTCCTCCATACCTTCCATCAGCCGGTTCAGGTCCATGCCGCCCTCGGGCAGCGTCGCGCCGTCGACGCCCAGGACCGGGCCGTTGGCCAACATGGCGGCTCCGTTCGAGCGGAGCGCAGGAAGGTCGCCGGCCTCGAGCACCTCGCCCTCGGCCATCACGAGAGCGCGCTCGACCGTGTTCTCGAGTTGCCGCACGTTTCCCGGCCAGTCGTAGGCGCACAGCACCCGCATGGCCTCTTCGCTCACCTGGGTCACGCGTGAGCACGTGCGGTCGCGCAGCTTGTCGACGAAATGGTGGACGAGCGGGGGAATGTCTTCGCGTCGCTCCCGCAGCGGCGGCAGCGTGATCGGCACCACGTGCAGCCGGTAGAACAGGTCTTCGCGCAGCACTTCGTCCGACACGAGCTGCTCGGGGGGCGTGTTGGTGGCCACGATGATGCGCACGTCCACCGGGATCGTCTCTTCTCCGCCCACCCGCTCGAGTTCGCGCTCCTGCAGCACGCGCAGCAGGCGCACCTGTGTGTTGGGGGAGATCGTCGAGATCTCGTCGAGGAACAGCGTGCCGCCGTCGGCCAGTTCGAAGCGCCCACGGCGCTGACGCTCCGCACCGGTGAAGGCGCCCTTCTCGTGGCCGAAGAGCTCGGAGTCGAGCAGCCCCTCGGGCAGCGCACCACAGTTGACCCGGATGAACGGGCCGGAAGCCCGGTGCGAGCCGGCGTGGATCGCGCGCGCCACCAGCTCCTTCCCCGTGCCCGACTCCCCGTAGATCATGACGGTCGAGTCCGATGGCGCGACGCGCTCGATCATCCGGAAGACCGCCCGCATCGGGGCCGATTCGCCCACCATCTCTCCGTAGCGGGCGGCCGTCTCGCCGCGCAGGTACTCGTTCTCGACGCGCAGCGCCTGGTTCTCCTGCCGGAGCGCCTGCTTCTCGGCGCGGTGGGCCAGGATCCGCTCCACCTTGACGGCGAACTCCTCGGGCGAGAACGGCTTCGTGATGAAGTCGACCGCGCCCTTCTTCATGGCTTCGACCGCGGTTTCGATCGTGCCGAAGGCGGTGATCACCATGACTTCGGTGTCGGGCGCGATCGTACGGGCCTTCTCGAGCACCTCCATGCCTCCGACCTGTGCCATCTTCAGGTCGGTGATGACCAGGTCGGCGCCCTCCTCCTCGAGCAGCCGCAGCCCCGCCTCGCCCCCGTCCGCCACCAGCGTGCGGTGGCCGCGTTTGCGAAGCAGCAACTCAAGCCCCTCGCGGATGCTGTCGTGATCGTCGATGATCAGGACCTGCGCCATGGCCTCTAGGAGATCGACTGGGGAGTGGATGTTGCGAGCGACTCCGCTTCGAGCGGCAGCTCGTCGGAACTCTTCAAATATACGGCGAACTCCGCACCGCACCGATGTTCTTCGGGGCGACCGCCGCCGAGCTCGACCCGCCCTCCGTTGGCTTCGGCAAGTTTGCGCACGATCGCCAGACCCAGCCCGGCGCCCTGCTCCTTGTCGGTCACGAAGGGCTCGAACACCCGCTCGCGCAGCGCCTCGGGCACGCCCGGCCCGTCGTCCTGTACGCGGATCACGACCTCACCGCGCTCGCTGCCCACCGACACGGTGGCGTGCTCGGCCACGTCGAGCGCGTTGCGCAGCAGGTTGAGCGTGATCCGCTTCACGTGGTCCGGATCGGCCCGCGCGACCACGGGCTCGTCGGGCAGTTCGACGCGGATGCGGCCGCCACCGTCCCCACCGCCGTGTGCGTCGGCCAGGTCGACGGCCTCCCGCACGGGTGCACGCACGTCGTGCAGGTGCACTTCGGGTTCCAAGGGCCGGGCGAAGGCCAGGAAGTCGTTGATGATCTGGTTCAGCGCGCGCACCTCGGCCCGCACCCGCTCGAGCATGCGCGCGCGCTCGGCGGGATCGTCCGCCTCGGCCGCCGCCGCCGTGAAGAGCTCGAGCCCGCCGAGCGGGTTCCGGATCTCGTGCGCCACCTGCGCGAGCATGAGCCGCAGCTGGTCCTCGCGACTGAGAATGCCCTGCCGCATCCGCTCCATCGCACGTGACAGCCGCCCGAGCTCCATGCCGGCCTCGGGCTCGACCGGCACGTCCCAGTGGCCCCGCTGGATGCGGAGCGCCACGCGCGAGAGGCGCTCGAGCGGGTTCGCCACGCCGCGCGCCAACACCACGGCCAGCAGGCCGGCGAGCACGGCGGCGCCGAGCGTGCCCAGCAGGATGCGTTGTCGGAAGCGGCCGAGCGGGTCGAGGTAGTCGGCCCGCATACGCACCGCCAACACCAGGCCCGGGTCCGCCTGCAGCGCGGCGAAGCCGTACTTGTAGAAGCGTCCGTCGCTGCCCTGGAAGAGCGTGCTGGTGACGGCCGTGCCGAGCGCCTGCGCCTGCTGGATCTCGGGACGGAAGGCTTCGAACTGGGGCAGCGGAGCTCCCAACGGGAGCGAGTCGGCGGGATGGCTCGTGGCCACGGCGGTCATGTCGGAGGCGCGCAGAATCCAGGCCTCCGCCACGTAGTCTCCGAGCTGCCGCAGCCGGTTGTGGGCACCCGTCCACAGCCGCGAGTCCTCCTCGCCCGGCCGCAGTGCTCCGAGTCCCGACCGTTCGAAGCCCACTTCGGCGGCGGCGCCCACCACCTGGCGCAGCTTGTCGTCCATCTCGGACTCGAGCGCCGGCCGGGTGATGCTCCACGCGCCCCACGCGCCCACGCCGGTGAGCGCGAGCGCGAAGGCGACCAACACCACGATGAACTGCCGCCGCAGCGACATCGTACCGACCCGGCTCACGGGCGGCCCGGGCGGCGGTACAGCCTCGGGCTCGGGGCGTCCGTCGCCGCGCGCGTCAGCGTCCACAGGGCACGCGTTCCACCGTGATGTCGGCGAACGACACCGGCAGCTCCGTGCGCGGCGCCACCACGATGTGGAAGGGCGTGTGCCGGCGCGCCGCCGGCGAACAGAAGTCGCCCGGCACGCGCTCGAACACCTCGGTGACGGTCCCGCCGTCCACCTGAAGGATGCGCCGTACCTCGACGGAATCGCCGGCCTCGGGGCGCTCGCCCACGCCCGCCACGATCACCATCTCGGTCGCGAAGTCCACCGGCGGGGGCGCTTCGGGAGCCCCGCGGTGCGCCTGCCAGAACTCGGTCCATCCCTCCGGGCCGGTGAACACGCGCGGCTCGGGAATGTCGGTGCCCGAGTCCTCGCCCCGGTCGAGCGTGGCGAACGGCACACTGCCGAGGTAGGCACCCCGGAAGCCGTCGCCGAGCGTGAACTCACCGGCCAGCACGGCGGCCTGTACCACGCGGCTCGCCGTCTCGCCCGGGGCCGCGCCGCGCGGCGTGAGGCTGTTGAATGATCCGTTGGCGCAGCGGGTCCATGCAATGGAGTCGCCACGCACGTCGTCGACGATCGCAAAGCGGACGCGCGTGCGGGCGACGCCGCAGGTCGGGTCCACCGCGGGGTCCAGATCCGACACGAACAGGCTCAGCCCCGGACCCTCGTTCACCTGGGTGATGAGCGACGCATAGGCCGACGCATACTGGCTCGGGTCGCCGGGGCTGCGGCGCACGTTCTCGTCGCCCGGTTGGCCCTTGTAGGAGATCGCTTCGCGAAGCGTCCACTCGCCCGAGGATCGCCAGACCAGCTCCTGCACCATCAGGCCCTGGTCCACCTGGAGCGGAACCTCGAGGACGGCCTCGATACGCCCGACCTGGCCGAAGCGCAGGTTTCCGGGCTGCGTTCCGCCGCCTTCGCAGGCCGCCAGCGCAAGCGCGCAGGCGGCGCTCGTCCACCGCAGCGCGCACCGCACGCGGGGACGCCGCCCGCCCCGCAACGGACCCGCTTGACGGGCACCCCCGCGGGCGGGACGTTCCCTGCCATGAACGACCTGGACGCTGTTCGCCACCGGCTGCGTGACCTCCTGCTCGAGCGCTCCGTGCGCATCGGCGATTTTACCCTCGCGAGCGGCGCTCGGTCCGACTATTACGTCGACGCGCGCCCCACCACCATGTGCGCCGAGGGCCAGGCCCTGGTGGGCCGGCTGGGCCTGCACATGCTGGCCGAGGCCGGATGGGCGCCCTCGCACGTGGGCGGGCTCACGCTGGGGGCCGACCCGATCGCCTACGCGCTCGCCCATCGCTCGTTCCTGGACGGTGCTCCCATCGACGCGTTCACCGTACGCAAACAGGCGAAAGCCCACGGTACGGGGCGCCGGATCGAGGGCGGGCTGCCCGAAGGAGCCGCAGTGGTCGTGATCGAGGATTCCGTCACGTCGGGTGGCAGCGCGCTCCAGGCCATCGAAGCGGTGCGGGCGCACGGCTGCTCGGTGCTCGGCGTGCTCGCACTGGTCGACCGGGACGAAGGCGGGCGCGAGCGCCTCGCCGGCGCCGGCTACCTGTTGCGCGCCGCGTTCAGTGGTCCAGAGCTTCGTGACGCCGCCCGCGCTCAGTCGAGCAGCCGCAGCGGCATGACCAGGCAGAGGTAGTCGATCGGCTCGTCGTCCGAGACCGGCTCGACCGTCGCCGCGCGCTCGGGCGCCTTGAACGTCAGGCGCACCTCGTCGGTGGGCATGTAGCGCAGCACCTCGAGCAGGTAGTTCGCGTTGAAGCCGATCTCGAGGCCTTCCCCCTCGTAGTGCAGCTCGAGCTCGTCGTGGCCTTCGCCGAGGTCGGGCGTGAGCACGTTCAGGTGCACGCGGCCGTCCTCGAACGCCATACGGATGCGGTGCGTCTGATCGCTCGCCACCACCGCCATCCGGCGGACCGCCGACGCGAGCTGGTGCTTGTCGACGATCGCAAACTTGTCGTTGTCCTTGGGGATGACCTGCTCGTAGTTGGGGTAGGTGCCCTCGATCAGGCGGGTGTACACCTCGGTGCCGCCGGCCCGGAAGCCGAGGTGGTTCCCGCTGCGCGCGACGCCGATTTCCTCGTCGTCCTGGAACAGGCGCTGCACCTGCTGAAGCGCCGCGGGAGGCACGATGAAGTCGGCGCTGGGCGCCGACGCGGACCCGGCCGGCACGCCCATGCGGGCGAGCCGGTGCCCGTTGGTCGCGACCATGCGCATCTGGCCGTCGCGCAGTTCCCACAGGACGCCGTTCAGAATGGGCCGGCTCTCTTCGGTCGACACGGCGAACGACGTGCGCTGGATGAGCTGGTGAAGGTCGGCGCCCTTCACGCTCCAGCCCTCGTCGAAGTCCACCTCGGGCAGCGTCGGGAACTCCTCGGAGGGGAGCCCGTTGAGCTTGAAGTTGCTGCGTCCGCAGCGGAGTTCGATCTGGTCTCCGCGGGTCTGGATCTCGACCGGTTGATCGGGAAGCTCGCGGGCGATCTCCTGCAGCTTCTTGCCCGGGGCCGTCAGGCTGCCCTGTTCCTTCACGTCGGCCTGCGCCCACACCCGCACCGCCACGTCCAGATCCGTACCGCTCATCCAAACGCCGTCCTGGCCGGCTTCGAACAGGATGTTGGACAGCACCGGCAGCGTCGTCTTGGTCGGAATGCTGGCCGACACCGCAGCCAGACCCTGATGCAGGTTCTGGCGCGTAATCGTGAAGTTCATCAACCCTCCAGCGCGTAGGCCCGTCGGTTGTTCACACCGTTCGGTTACTGAGGCACTACACTAAATAAAAAACCAGTCGTAGTAGAGGCTGTGGATGCGTGGAAGACCGCCCGATCACGGCGCGAATCCGGCGCATCCGGCCTGTGGAGCGACCGTGGGTGGATCGACGTGAATGGGGATTGCCGCGGGCGTACGTGGAAAAGCGCCGAGCTCTCCACACTCCGTTCACGGGTTTCCACACACCTACTGCGGCCGGCGCAGCTCCTCGCGCACGGCCTCGACCTCCCTCCGGAACTCCGGGTCCTCGTCCATCGTCTCTTCGACCTTGCGGATGGAGTGGATCACGGTCGAGTGATCGCGCCCTCCGAACTGGGCTCCGATGGAGACCAGCGGCTGGTCGAGGAGATCTTTGATCAGGTACATGGCCACCTGCCGGGGGACCGTCAAGTCCTTCGTGCGGCGCTTGGATTCGAGGGAATCGGGTCGTACGCGCCAGCGCCGGGCCACGACTTCGCGAATGCGTTCGGGGCTCAGCACCGGCTCGTCGCCCCCTAGCCGCCGTCCGCCGAGCATTCCCTGCAGCGAGGTGCGCGCGAGCCCGACGGTGATGTCCTGGTTCGTCAGGGAGGAATACGCCAGCAGTTTGATGACCGCGCCCTCGAGCTCGCGCACCGACGAGGTGCAACTGCGCGCGATGAAGTCGATCACGTCCTCGTCGAGCGCCAACCCGTCGTAGGCGGCCTTCTTGCGTAGGATGGCCACGCGTGTCTCGTAGTCCGGTGGCTTGATGTCGGCCACCAATCCCCACTCGAAGCGCGACACCAGCCGCGCCTCGAGGCCAGGGATGTCTTTGGGGGGGCGGTCGCTCGCCAGCACGATCTGCTTGTGAGCGTCGTAGAGCGCGTTGAACGTGTGGAAGAACTCTTCCTGCGTGCGCTCCTTGTTGCCCAGGAAGTGCACGTCGTCGAGCAGGAGCAGGTCCATGCGCCGGTAGCGCTGGCGGAACTGTGCCGTGGTGCCCTGCTGAATGGCCGTGACGAGCTCGTTCGTGAACTGCTCGGTGGGCACGTAGGCCACACGGGCCGAGGGGTTGGCCGCCCGGATCGCGTTGCCGATCGCGTGCATGAGGTGAGTCTTGCCCAGGCCCACGCCGCCATACAGGAAGAGCGGGTTGTACATGCGGGCGGGTGACTCGGCCACCGCCTTGCAGGCCGCCCAGGCGAGCTGGTTGTTGTTGCCGACCACGAAGCGCTCGAAGACGTAGCGGTCGTTGAGCGAGGGGTGCGCCTCGAAGCCCGCGCCCCCGTCCCCCGCCGCGGGCGCCGAGCCGGCCGTGAGGCCGTCGTGGGTGGGGCGCGACGGTGGCGTCACCTCGACCGTGGGCACCGCGGGCTCGGGAGCCCCTTCCCCGGGGCGGAGCTGCAGGGTCAGGTCGCGTCCCACCACCCGGCGCACGGCCTCGGCGAGCAGCGGCCGGTACTTCGACTCGATCCACTCCACATGAAACGCGGTCGGCGCCTCGACGACCAGCTCGTCGTCGGCCAGCGCGACGGCCCGGGTGCGGGCCAGCCAGGTGTGGAAGCTCTGTTCCGAGAGGGCCGCGGCCGCGATCTCGAGCACGCGGGACCACAGGTCGTTTGCGGTCAGCTCCATGCGCACCGAAGCAGAGGTGATCGGAGGCCCTCACCCGCGCGCCGGGGAGCGGTGGGACGAACCCCTCGGGCGCGCCGGGGCGGGGAGACTACCGAGTGCGGTGACGAATGTCAATTCTGGGGCCCAGGGGGGCCCGAGTTCCAGTGTTTTCGCGCCCCGGTTGACCCGTTGCCGCCCGATCGGATATCTTTCCAAGCTCATTTTTCGACGGTGTTCCGGAAGGATCCGAAGGCGGTAGAGAGCAATGAAGCCCACGTACAGGCCCCGCAATCGCAAGCGGGTGAACAAGCACGGGTTCCGAGCCCGCATGAAGACCCGGGGCGGGCGCAAGGCGCTGGCCCGTCGCCGTGCCCGCGGTCGCGCGCGTCTCGTCGTCGAGATCGGGTCCAAGTAGGGCCGCCGTGGGTACCGCCCGCTCGACCGCGCGGCGGGACTCCGGAGGCCAGGCCGGGCGGTACCGGCTGCCCGGAGCGAGTCGGATCCGGAAGAGCACCGAGATCCGGACGGTGCTCAGGCGGGGGAAGCGGAGGAGGACGGCCCATCTGGACGTCTTCTTCGCGCCTTCCCCCGCTTCGCGTTCCCGCCTGGGGCTGATCGTGGGGAAGCAGGGCCACCGGGTGGTGGAGCGCAACCGACTCAAGCGGCGCCTGCGCGAGCTGGGGCGGACCCGGTTGCTGCCGGCGCTGTATGACGCGGGGCTCGCCGTGGACGTGTTGCTGCGTGCGCGGCGCGAGGCCTACGAGGCGTCCTTCCGGACGCTGGCGCGAGAGGTGGAGGAGATCACGGAGATGGTATGCTCGCACGCGTGATGCTGGGCGTGATCCGCTTCTATCAGCGTGCGGTGTCTCCTCTGACGCCGCCCTCGTGCCGTTTCACACCGACCTGCTCGCAGTACGCGGCCGAGGCCGTCACCCGACACGGCGCTCTGAAGGGAGCGTGGCTCGCGGCCCGTAGGATCCGGCGATGCCATCCTTTGGGCGGCTCGGGCTTCGACCCGGTGCCGCCCGTAGACGCGCGCGGCCGGGGGGGCCGGGCGGTGGAAGGGGACGGGGGCGGCGCACGCAGCCCCGGCGGCCCGCCACCTGCCGACCTTCTGCCGGGCGCCGAGTCCGGAGTTCGATGAAACAGGAAGCCCGCTTTCTTCTGGCGATCTCGTTGATGCTCGTCGTCCTCGTGGGGACGAACATCCTGTTCGCACCGCCGCCCCCGCCCGAGCTGCCGGCCGATTCGGTTGGGGCCCCGACGGCCACCGCGCCCGATGCGGGCCGCGCCGCCGGCGCAGACGATCCCCGAGCCGGAGCCGGCGCGCGTGGCGCGGGCGAGGCGGCCGCCGTGCCCGAGCTTCCTGCGGTAGAGCCGACCGAGGGGCCGGCGGGTGCGGGCGCCGAGCAGGCCGCCGTGGACGTGAGCCCCGAGCGCTTCGTGGTGGTCGAGGGTCCCCTCTACCGCTACACGTTTTCCACGCACGGCGCGCGAGCGACGTCGATCCGGCTCCCGCGCTTCGAGTCGTTCGCGCAACCGGGCGCGGTCGAGCTCGTGGCCGACTCGTCGGTGGGCG
>RFGQ01000229.1 GCA_003695865.1 Gemmatimonadota bacterium
CTCCGGCAGCGCAAGCTTACCGGCCATCGACGCCGCGAGTGCGACCGCGCCGCCTCCCTCCACGAGCAGCTTCATGCGGCTCGCCGCGAAGGCCATCGCCCGCCCGATCTCTTCCTCGGTGACCGTGACGTGTTCGTCCACGAGTTCGCGCACCGCACGGAACGTGTAGCGATTGTCCGCGCCGATGCCTCCGGAGAGCGCTCCCGCGAGCGTGGGCTCCTCGGGCAGCGTGACCGGCCGCCCGGCGCGCACCGACGCGAGCATGACCGAGGCGCGCTCCGCCGAGACGGCGATCACCCGGGGTGCGGGCCGAGGCTCGGCGCCGTCCCCGTCGTCCGCCCGTCGGTGCCATGCCTCCCTGAGCGCGGCGGCGACACCGCTCACCAACCCGCCGCCCGAGAGCGGCACCACCACCGCGGCAGCGTCGGGCGCCTGCTCGGCCAGTTCGAGCCCGATCGTGCCCTGGCCTGCCATCACCCAGGGATCGTCGAACGGGTCGATCCACACGGCGCCCTCGCGCTCGGCCGCCTCGCGGGCCACCGACTCGGCCTCGTCGTACGTGGTGCCCGCCAGGCGCACCTCGGCGCCCTCGGCCCGCATCGCCGCCAGCTTGAGCGGATCGACCCACTCGGGTACGCACACCACGGCCCGCACGCCCTCGCGGCGCGCCACGTAGGCGACCGCGCGCCCGTGGTTCCCGCTCGAGACGGCGATCACCCCGGCGGCCCGCTCGTCCGGCGTCAGCCGGGCCATGCGCGCGGCCGCGCCGCGCACCTTGAACGAACCGGTGGCCTGCAGGTTCTCGAGCTTGAGGGCGAGCGCAGGCGACCCGTCGGCGGCGACGGGGTCGGCGGGCCGCAGCAACGGTGTACGCACCGCATGACGGCGCACGGCGTCCAGCACATCGGTGGCCCGTACGGTGGGGATTCCGGGCTCTCCTGGGTTCATGCCCGCATGCTTGCGCCGCGGCGCCCGGCCGTCAACGATGTCGTTTCGCCGTTCCCGGGCGTGGGCCCATCCCCGCCCGATACCGCTCCGCTCGCAGGAGGCCCCATGCGCCCACCCGCACTTCGCCCGCCCCTCCGTCGGTGCCTCGGCGCCGCGGTCGTAGCAGCGCTGCTCGCCATGGCTCCACCGCCTACCGCCGCTGCCGCCCAGCAGACGGCCGAGGCCGACACCGCGCTCAAGCGCTGGCACACGGTTGCCGGCTACCGCCACGGCCCCAGCTACTTCGCGCGCGTGCGCCAGCCCGAAGTGGAGTACGAGCCCGGCGAGACGCTCACCTTCGACCGCTACCACACGCACGAGGTGATGTACGCGTGGCTCGAACGCTGGGCCGAGCGCTACCCCGAGATCGTCGAGCTCTACGAGGTGGGACGCAGCTTCGAGGGGCGGCCGATCCTGCAGGTGACGCTCACGAACAAGGCGACCGGCCCGGCCACCGACAAACCCGCCGCCTTCTTCGAGGGCGGCCGGCACAGCGGCGAGATCACCTCGTCCGAGTCGGTGCTCTGGCTCATCCGGCACCTGGTCGAGGGCTACGGCACCGACCCGGCGATCACCGACCTGCTCGATCACGCCGCCGTCTACCTGCGTCCGCAGAACAACCCCGACGGATCGGCGCTCTACCTGAACACGGCGCAGCGCAACCGCTCGTCGGTGCGCCCCGTCGACAACGACGGCGACGGCCTGCTCGACGAGGACCCCGAAGACGACCTGGACGGCGACGGAGTCATCCATCAGATCCGCTACCGCGTGCGCGAGGGCCACGAGGAAGAGGGGAACGCCGTCCTCGACCCGCGCGACCCGACCGGACGGCTCATGCGCGGGGTGCCGCGCGGCCAGGGCGACTGGGTGGTGATCACCGAGGGGATCGACAACGACGGCGACGGCCGGTTCAACGAGGACGGAATCGGAGGCCTCGACCTGCACCGCAACTACCCCGAGAACTGGCGCCCCATGCCCGGGCGTGACCGCACCGGCCGCGGCTACACCCAGCTCGGCGCCGGCGACTTCCCGCTCTCCGAGCCCGAGACCCGGGCCACCGTGATGTGGGTGCTCGAGCATCCGAACATCTCCGTCGTGAACAGCATGGATACGCGGGTGCCCATGCACCTGCGTCCGCCCTCCACGTCGGCTTCGGCCGAGCGCATGTACCCCGAGGACCTCGCGCTCTACGAGCGGTTCGACTCGATCGGGCTCTCCATCACCCACTATCCGTGGGCCGGCGACGTCTACGAGACCTACATGACGCGCTACGACACGACGCTCTCGGGCGAGCCCCAGCGTCCGCAGCCGCTGTTCGGGCACGGGCCCGACTTCGGCTACTTCTACTTCGGCGCCATCTGGTACGGGGACGAGCTGTGGAACGGCGGCGCGCTCGAGGACTACAACGGCGACGGCCGCCTCGACGACGCCGACGCGCTCGTGTGGGACGACCGTGAGAACGGGGGTGCCGGCTTCCGCGAGTGGGAGCCCTTCGAGCACCCCACCCTGGGCGCCGTCGAGATCGGCGGCTTCCATCCCAAGTTCTTCGCTCAGAACGGTCCGCCGTGGGCGCTCGAGCGCTGGGCGAGCCGCCAGGCACTGTTCAACCTCGAACTCGCCAAGCACCTGCCCCGCCTCGTGTTGAGCGGCGTCGAGGTGCGGCCGGCCACACCCGGCGACGACGGCGCCACGCACGAGGTGACCGTACGCTGGCGCAACGAGGGTGGGCTGCCCACGGCGCTTCGCCAGGCCCGCCTCGTGAAGATCGTCCGCGAGGACCGCGCCGTGCTCGACTTCGCGCCCGAGCTCACACGCGGCGAGGCTCCGAGGATCTCGATCGTGGGTCCACCGTATTCGGACAAGACGGGCTACGCCGGTTGGACCGAACCGGGACAGGAGAACGCCTTCACGTTCCGTGTGCGGGTGGACGGCGAGGAGCCGGTCGAGGGCGCGGTGCGGGTCCTGTCGACGCGGGGGGGCGTCCTCGAGGCTCCGGTGCGGATCGGGGGCTGAGGCCGGGCGCGCCTCGCGCGCCGGCCGCTACCCCTTGCACCCGGGCGCCGAATCCCCGAAATACGGGGGTTGCCCCGGCCCGCCGGGCCGGACCGAACAGGAACGACCAAGACGGAGTGTCGCGTGAGCACGACCGCCTTCCCCGAGACGACCGCCGCGCCGGAGAAGACGTTCTTCGGACACCCCAGGGGCCTGTCCACCCTCTTCTTCACCGAGATGTGGGAGCGCTTCTCCTATTACGGGATGCGCGCCCTGCTCATCCTCTACATGACGGCCGCCGCCACGGGCACGAACCCCGGCATGGGGCTCGACGTGGGCACGGCCGCGGCCATCTACGGGCTCTACACCAGCCTGGTCTACCTGCTGGCGCTTCCCGGTGGCTGGGTGGCCGACAACCTTTGGGGCCAGCAGAAGGCCGTTTACGTGGGCGGTTGGATCATCGCCGCGGGCCACTTCAGCATGGCCATCCCGACCGACTTCACGTTCTTCCTGGGGCTCGTGCTCATCGTGATGGGCACGGGGCTGCTCAAGCCCAACGTGAGCACGGTCGTGGGCGACCTCTACCCCGAGGGGGGCGCGCGCCGCGACGCGGGCTTCTCGATCTTCTACATGGGGATCAACCTGGGGGCGCTGTTCGGCCCGCTCCTCACCAGCTTCCTGGGCGAGGGCTACAACTGGCACTGGGGCTTTTCGCTGGCGGGCTTCGGCATGCTGGCCGGCCTCATGCAGTTCCGCTACGGCCGCCGTTACCTGGGCGAGGCGGGCGTCTTCCGCCCGACGGTGAGCCCCGAGGTATTGCGGGCGCGCACGCGCACGTTCTTCGGCACGTTCTTCGCGCTGCTGGCGGCCGTGGTCTTCTTCGGTTGGCTCGTCGCGCAGGGCACGATCCCGCTCACGCTGCAGCAGATCGCGAAGGGGCTGGGCAGCGGGATCCTCATCCTCGTGGGGCTCTACTTCGCCTACCTGTTGCTGTTCGGCGGCCATACGACGCAGGAGAAGAAGAACCTGGTCGTGATCCTGTGGCTCTTCGTGCTCATCGCCGTCTTCTGGTCGGGCTTCGAGCAGGCGGGCTCCTCGATGAACCTCTTCGCCCGCGAGTACACGGACCGCAACATCCTGGGCTGGCTGATGCCCGCGGGCTTCCTGCAGTCGGTGAACTCCACGTTCATCATCCTGCTCGCCCCGGTGTTCGGGTGGCTGTGGGTGTGGCTGGCCAGGCGGAACGCCAACCCGTCGATCCCGGTGAAGTTCGCGCTCGGGCTGTTCGGCCTTGCGGCCGGTTTCTTCGTGCTGGCGTGGGGCGCCGCCAACGCGTCGGCCGGCAACCTGGTGTCGCCGGCGTGGCTGGTCGTGACCTACTTCCTGCACACGGTGGGCGAGCTGGCGATCAGCCCGGTGGGGCTCTCGTCCATCACCAAGCTCTCGCCCGCAGGCCGGGTGGGCCAGATGATGGGGATCTGGTTCGTGGGGGCCGCGCTCGGCAACCTGTTCGCCGGCCTGGTGGCCGGCAGCCTCGAGACGCTGCCCCCCGCCGACCTGTTCCGCACGGTCGCACTCACGGTGGGCGGCGTGGGCCTGCTGGCGCTGCTCGTGAGCCCGCTCATCCGCAGGCTGATCGGACCGGACGTGGAGTAGCGGCGGCCCCGCCCCCAATCAC
>RFGQ01000230.1 GCA_003695865.1 Gemmatimonadota bacterium
AAGTGACCGTGCCGTTCGCCGATCTCGACGACCACGTCGAGCGCGAGGCCGTCTTCCTGGGCCTGGCCGCCGCGGACGCGCTGCTCGCCGAGGTGCCGCTCGTCTACCTGTTCACGCCCGACCCGGACGCGGCACCGCGCCTGCCCGTCCGGCGGCGGCCGGCCTGGACGGCGCCCGAGCTGCGGCCGTGACGAGCGCCTCCTCTCCGGCGCTGGCCGGGCGGCGGGTGGCCGTGGTCGGCCTCGGCCTCATGGGCGGCTCGCTCGCCCGCGACCTGGCGGCCCTGCCCGACGGGCCCGCCGTGGTCGGTTGGGACGCTCTGGCCGACACACGCCGCGAGGCGCGGCGGGCCGGGGCGGTCGACGACGCGCCCGACGCGCTCGACGCCGCGCTCACCGGCGCCGACGTCGTCGTGCTGGCCGTGCCCCTCGACGCGCTGGGCCCGGTGCTGGAGGACGCCCTGCGAGCCGCGCCCGACGCCCTGCTGTTGGACGTGACGTCGCTGCAGGCCCCCGCGCTCGCCGCCTGGTCGGCGGTCGCGGGCCAGGCGGGCGAGGGCGCCTTCGTGAGTGCGCATCCGTGGACGGGCGCCGAGGCTTCGGGCTTCGCCGCCTCGCGGCGCGGGCTCTACGAGGGCGCGCGGGTCTTCCTGACGGCGCCGGACGCGACCGCCGCCGAGGCGCGCGACCTGGCCGCGGCGCTGTGGCGGGCGCTGGGCGCCCGGCCCACGTGGACCGAGGCCGACGCGCACGACCGGCTCATGGCCGCCGCCAGCCACCTGCCGCAGCTGGCCGCCAGCGCTCTCGCCGACGTGCTGCGCGAGCAGGGTATCTCGCCCGACGACCTCGGCCCCGGGGGGCGCGACACCACTCGGCTCGCCGCCAGCTCGGAGGGGATGTGGGAGCCCCTGCTGCGGGCGGCGGCCGACCTCGACGCGCCGCTACTGCGGGCACTGGCCGAGCGTCTCGAGGGCTGGGCGGCCGCGCTCGAGCACGGCGACACCGAGGCGCTCGGCCGCGCCCTCGCACGGGCGCGCGCCTGGAAGCAGGGAGGAGGCGCCCGGTGATCGTGCGCGTGCCCGGCGACAAGTCGATCACCCAGCGCGCGCTCATCCTCGCCGGTCTGGCCGAGGGCGAGAGCCGCCTGGCAGGCCTGCTCGGCGGCGCCGACCCTCGGGCGACCGCGGCGGCGGTGCGGGCCCTGGGCGTCGAGGTGCCCGACCTGCCGCCCGACGGTTCGCCCATCGTCGTGCGGGGGCGGGGACGGAGCGGCCTGCGGGCCCCCACGGCCCCCCTCGACCTGCAGAACAGCGGTACGGGCGCGCGGCTTCTGCTCGGTATCCTCGCCGGCCGTCCCCTCGAGGCGGTGGTGACGGGCGACGCCTCGCTCCGCTCGCGCCCCATGCGCAGGATCACCGAGCCGCTCACACGGATGGGCGCCCGCTTCGAAGAGCTCGAGGCGCCCGACCGGCTCCCGATCCGCGTGCACGGCGGCCCGCTGTCGCCCCTCACGTACGACTCACCGGTGGCCTCGGCCCAGGTGAAGAGCGCACTTCTGTTCGCGGGCCTGTCTGCCGGCGTGCCCGTCACGGTGCGCGAGCCCAACCGCTCGCGCGACCACAGCGAGCGCCTGCTGCACGCCCTGGGCGCGCGGGTGCGTACCGGGCCGGGAGAGGGGGGCCGCTGGCAGGTCGAACTCCCCGACCCACCCGACCGGCTGGCCCCGCTCGACCTGCGCGTGCCGGGCGACCCATCGTCGGCCGCGTTCCTTCTGGCCGCCGCCGCGCTGGGCGCCGCGCCCGCCGGCCTTTGCGTTCGCGAGGTCGGGCTCAACCCCACGCGCACGGGCTTTCTGGACGTGCTGCGGCACATGGGCGTGGCGCTGACCGCGACCGATCTGGACGGCGAGCTGCCCTGGGAGCCGGTCGGAGACCTCGTCGTCGACGCGCTCGCTCCCCTGCGGGCCGTCGAGGTGGGCGGCGACGCCATCCCTGCCCTGATCGACGAGATCCCCATCCTCGCGGTGCTCGCCGCGCGGGCCGAGGGAGTGACCCGCATCACGGGCGCACGCGAGTTGCGCGTGAAAGAGACCGATCGTCTGCGCGCGCTTGCCGAAAACCTGCGGGCCGTCGGCGTCGAGGCCCGGGAACTGGAGGACGGTCTCGAGATCGAGGGCACCGACGCGCCGCTCGAGGGCCGGGTGCGGGCCTTCCACGACCATCGGATCGCGATGGCCTTCGGGGTGCTGGGTGCCCAGGGCGGCAATGCCATCGAGGTCGACGATCCGGCGGTCGCCGACGTCAGCTTTCCCGGCTTCTGGGCGCTGCTGGAGGCGCTCGCCGCGGCGAGCCGTAAGCCCGGCCCTCGCGGGCGCCCCGACGACGACCCGGACCGGGAGGAGGCCGCGGGGCGGGGGCCCGTCGTCACGATCGACGGACCCGCGGGATCGGGAAAGAGCACCACCGCTCGCGAGGTCGCCCGCCGCCTCGGCTTCCGGCACCTGGACTCGGGCGCCCTCTACCGGGCCGTGACCTACGCGCTGCTCCAGGCCGGCGTGCCGGAGGAGCGCTGGGGCTCGCTGAGCGCCCACGATCTGGCCCGCCTCGGCGTGCGTGCGGTGCCGGTGGAAGGCGACGTCGAGATCCATCTGGGCGAGCGGCGCCTCACGCGGCAGCTTCGCGGCCCCGACGTCACGGCCCGCGTCTCGCAGGTCGCGCGCCTGCCCGAAGTGCGGCGCTGGCTGCTCGACGTCCAGCGGGGTCTGGGCCGCGCGGGGTCGCT
>RFGQ01000231.1 GCA_003695865.1 Gemmatimonadota bacterium
GGCCCCCGGAGGCGCTCTGATGGAGGCCGTGTGGGGGCCCACCATGTTCGGCGGCGCTCTGCTGTTGATCTTCACCGGCTACCCGGTGGCCTTCGCGCTGGCCGGAACGGCACTGCTCTTCGCGCTGCTCGGATCGCTCACCGGCGACTTCGACTGGATCCTCCTGCGCGCGATGCCGGAGCGCACGTTCGGCACGATGTCGAACTACACGCTGCTGGCCGTGCCCTACTTCATCTTCATGGGGGCGGTGCTCGAGAAGTCGCGCCTGGCCGAGAACCTGCTCGAGACGATCGGGCTGCTCTTCGGCCGCTTCCGCGGTGGGCTGGCGTTCGGCGTGATCTTCGTGGGTGCGCTGCTGGCGGCCGCGACGGGCGTGGTCGGCGCCTCGGTCACCGCCATGGGGCTGATCGCCCTGCCGGTGATGCTGCGCAACGGCTATCGGGAGGGCCTGTCGTTGGGTGTGATCGCCGCGTCGGGCACGCTCGGCCAGATCATCCCCCCGAGTATCGTGCTGATCGTCCTCGGCGATCAGCTCGGTGTGAGCGTGGGCGGCCTGTTCCGCGCCGCGGTCGTGCCCGGCCTGATCCTGACGGGCGCCTACACGCTGTACGTGGCGGGCGTGGCGCTCTTCCGGCCGCAGTCCGCCCCGGCGCTCGCCGACCGCGACGCCGCCGACGGCTCGAGCCTGGCGTGGAGGGTGGTGACGTCGCTCGTACCGCCGCTCGTGCTCATCGTGGTCGTGCTGGGAAGCATCTTCCTGGGCGTGGCGACGCCGACCGAGGCCGGCGCCCTGGGGGCCGTCGGCGCCCTCGTGCTCGCCCGCCTCAACGGCACCCTCGACCGCACCGCGCTGGACGCGGCCATGGGTTCCACGGCACGCCTGACCGTCATGGTCATCTTCCTGCTCATCGGATCGACCGCGTTCACGTTGGTGTTCCGCGGCCTCGGGGGCGACGTGTGGATCCGCGACGCGCTCACCTCGCTCCCCGGTGGGGTCCTGGGCTTTCTCATCGTCGTGAACCTGGTCGTGTTCGTGCTGGGGTTCTTCATCGACTTCTTCGAGATCGCCTTCATCATCGTCCCTCTGGTGGGGCCGGCGGCGGCCGCGCTCGGACTCGATCTGACCTGGCTGGGGATCGTGCTGGCCGTTAACCTGCAGACATCGTTCCTGACGCCGCCGTTCGGATTCTCGCTGTTCTACCTGCGGGGGGTGACGCCCGAGGGCATCCGCACGACCACGATCTATCGGGGGGTCGTGCCCTTCATCGCGATCCAGATGGCCGTGCTCGCGGGCCTGGTGTGGTGGACCGCCCGCTGACGGGTCGCCCGCCCGCGCCCTGCACTGAACATACCGGCCCGCTTGCGGGTCCTCTCGGACGAAGTCCGCACCTGGCCCCTCTCCGGAGACACGCTCATGCTTCGCTCCCGCCACACCCTCACGCGGCCGGCGCCGACGACGGCCGCCCTGTTCCTCGCACTGTCCCTCGCCGCGCCCGCGCTCTCGGGCCAGCGCAACTTCGACGACGTCGAAATCCGCACCGTCCCGGTGTCCGAGGGCGTCTACA
>RFGQ01000232.1 GCA_003695865.1 Gemmatimonadota bacterium
GCTCGGAGACGGCGATGAGGTAGTCGCGGTTCCGCTCGACGAGACCCGTTGTGCCCTCGTCGATGATCTCGACCGGCGTCTCATCGGTGGTCGCGTTGAGCTCGATCGGCGTATCCGAGCCGAGCCGGAGATACCCCACAGCGTGCGAGAGGCTCGACGAGCGCACGCGCTCGATGAGCCTCCCGCCACGCTGGAGGAAATCGTCGGCCATATCAGGCGATGGACCCGGCCGGTGCGGCGTTGATTTTGACGCGGACCAGAGTCGAGCCGGAGCCGCCGTTCGCGGTGACGCGGCCGGCGTAGTTGGTCGCGCCAGACGGGGCAACGATGATCTTGTTCGTGTCGTCCCAGCCGACCTCGACGCCCGTGGCGAAGTTTGCGACTGTCGCCTTGGCGAACTCAAACTCGCCATCGATGTACGCGGCGACGAGCTCACCCTCGAGCGCGTCGGAGGCGACGACGGCGATCCCGTTCCCCCAGGCGATCACCTGGCCGGCGGCGTATCCGCCCGATGGTGCGGTCACGTCGATGGTCTGTCCGGTCTTCCTGTATTCGGCCTGCGGCATCGGAGAGCTCCTGGTTCAGGTGGTTCGAATCAGCGGCCGAGGCCGCGGAAAACGGGCGGGCCCGCTTTCACGGGCCGCCCGGCTCTGGAGAGAGGAGAGATCAGGGATCGACGCCGGTCGCCTTGACCGCACCCTTCGGGTCCTGCAGCGCGATGCCGAAGTCGATGTAGGCGCGGAAGCCGATGCCGAGCTGGTTCGCCGGCGGGGCAACGCGCTCGATCTGCGGGGTCTCCCGGCCGTCCAGGAAGACGGCTTCGAGCGTCGGGAGACGCTGCGGGTTCGCCATGAGATACCAGGCGGTCGCCGAGTATCCGGTGTAGCTCGAGTCCGACAGGTGCGGAGCCGAGACCACGCGGTAGCGGCCCCGCCACGGGTTGAAGTCGCCCCGGGCCGCGCCTCCGCCGGCGTCGATATTCGCCGACCCGGTGAGGATCTGTGCGGTCACCTCGAGCTCCGGCGGGACCAGGAGGATCTCGGCGTTGATATTGATGGGACGCTGGTCCTTGGACTTGTTGCCAGGCCCGGCCTTCTGCTTCCTGAACAGCGTGTTCGCCCCGGTGAGGCCGGTCTCGCTCAGTGCCGACGCCGATGCGCCGGTGAGCAGGTTCCCGTTGGTAGCCGAGAAGAATGTGCCGGCGCCGAGCAGGACCTCGAAGCCGACA
>RFGQ01000233.1 GCA_003695865.1 Gemmatimonadota bacterium
CACGCCGGCGGGAAGGGCCGGGGATCCGCCGTCCCGGGCGGCGCGCCAGCGTTCGGGGATCCGGAACACGGTGAGTTCGTGCGAGCCCTCGGACGAGACCCAGAGCGTGGCGCCCGAGGGGTGGACGGCCATGACGATGGGCTGCGCGCCGACCGGAAGGCGGGCGATCACGCGCTTCTCCGGCAGCGCGATCACCGAGACGTCGTGGCTCGCGGTGTTGTTCACGAAGGCGAGCCGACCGTCGGGCGCGACCACGACCGAGAACGGCGAGGCGCCGATCCCTTCCGAGAGCGAGCCCACGACCTCTTTTGAGGCGGTGTTCACGAACGCGATGCGGTCCTCGCCGCGCACCGCCACCGCGTACTCGAGGTCTCCGGGCAGCACGGCGCCGCCTGAGGGACGCTCGCCCACCTCCACGCGGGCCACCACGGTGTCGTTCCACAGATCGACCACGGTCACCGTGCCGTCGTCGTAGGCGGGCACGAAGGCGAGTCGTCCGTCGGTGGTGGCGGCGGCGGGGAAGGGGCGCCGCCCGGTGGCGTACGTGTGGGCGAGATCGAACGTGCGTGCGTCGAAGACGTGTACGCGGTCGGTGCGTTCCACCGAGACCAGGAAGCGCCCCTCGCCGATCGGCGTGAGCAGGGACGGCGCACCGCCGGTCCGCAACGCGCCCAGCTCGGCCCCGTCCGAGATTCTGTACCGCGCGATCTCCTCGCCGCCGAAGCGGGTCACGGCCAGGCTGGTGCCGCCGGGTAGCGGCACGGCGGCGAGCGGGGTGCCCCGCACGGGGATGGTGCGGGCGAGCGTGCGCGTCGCCACGTCGACCACCGCGACCTGATCGGAGCCCGCGGCGGCCACATATGCGGTACGCCCGTCGGCCGAGAACGCGATCTGGTGCGGGTTGAGCCCCACGTCGAGCACGGCGAGCCGCTCGAACCCGGGGGCGTCGCCCCGCTGCGGGGGCCGTGCGGCGCGCTCCTCGGCGACGGCACGGGCGTTCTGCGCGAACGTGGCCCCATACCGGGGGAACTGCGAGAAGTCCGCGAAGGCCGACAGATCGGGCTCGCCCGGGCCGTCGTGCTCGGTGAGCGCTCGCAGGTAGTCGCGGAAGCGGCGCAGGTCGGCGGGG
>RFGQ01000234.1 GCA_003695865.1 Gemmatimonadota bacterium
CGCCCGCGGCGGCCGCGCCGCGGCGGCCCGACCTCGTACTGGCCGTTGTCGAGCTTGTGGATGCTCACCAGGCCCTTGGCCGATGCCTCGGTGAGGAACCTCGAGAACTTGGAGTACCCGTAGGCGCCCTCGTCGAAGTTCGGATCGAGCTCGATCATCACCTGCTTGAGCCGATCGGAGCGCATCACGTCACCGCGATCGACCATGCGCGACAGCGCCTGCTCGACCAGCTCCCACGGATCCATCTTGGTGGTGCTGCCCTCGCCCGCCTTCTTGAGCCCTGTGAGGCTCGTGTACGAGTAGTACTCGTCGCAGTTCTGCACGAGGATGTCGGAGCTCGACTCCTGAATCCCCACGCCGATCACGTACTTGCCGTACTCCTTGAGCTTGAGCACCAGGCTCGAGAAGTCGCTGTCGCCGGTGAGCAGGATGAACGTCCCGATCTCGGGCCGGATGAACACCAGCTCGATCGCGTCGATCGCCATGCGGATGTCCGTCGCGTTCTTCTTCGAGCTGCCGTAGGCCGGCGCGAAGATGAGATCGACGGACGCCTCGGAGAGCGGAACGATGTACTGGGGGTAGCGGCGCCAGTCGGCGTAGGCGCGCTGGACGGTGACCTTGCCCTTGATGACGTCCGACTGCAGCAGGCTCTTGAGTTCCCGCGACAGGTCGGACCGCATCCCCATCGTGACGTTGTCGAAGTCGATGAGGAGCGCCGCGTTGGGCGCGGCGGACGTGCTCTTCTGAGGGCCCTCGACGTGAGGGGCCCGATGATACGGAGTCATGAAGTCTCTCGCAGCTGTGTTGTCTTCTCGCCGCGAGACCTCCCCACCCGAGCGGCTCGTCACCGATGCCGCGCTGGTCGGGGGGGCCTCAGGCGTCGCGGGCTCCGGCTCGTCCGGAGCGCGCGAGGCTCGTTCGGAAGGTCAGGACGCGTCGTGCCCGTCGGGCTCACACTCGTTCACGAGCCGCGCCAGTTCGACACGTCGTACCTTCCCCGTTCCCGTCAACGGGAGTTCGTCGAGGATGCGGACCCGGTCGGGGACCTTGTAGTCCGCGAGCGTCACCAGGCACCAGTCCCGGATCTCGCTCTCGCTCACGATCGCCCCCTCGACCGGGACGATACAGGCGCAGATGGCCTCGCCCAGCACATCGTCCGGAACGCCGACCACCGCGGCTTCGATCACCGCCGGATGGGACCGGATGCGGTCCTCCACTTCCCGGGGGTACACGTTGAAGCCAGCTCGAATGATAACCTCTTTCCGGCGCCCTACCAAATGCAGGTAGCCGTCCTCGTCCAACAGACCCAGGTCGCCGGTCAGCAGAAAGCCCTCGCCGTCGATCCAGTTCGCGGTCTCGCGCGGCTGCCGGTAGTAGCCCTGCATGACGCCGGGCCCACGCACCGCGATCTCTCCCACGCTCTCCGCGGGAAGCACGGTCCCGTCCTGATCGAGGATGCGCACCTCGGTGCCGGGAAGCGGCCGTCCCACCGTCTGCCGGCGCTTCTCGGGCGGGTCGTCCGGCACCGTCATCGAGACGGTGGCCGAGGCTTCGGTCATGGAGTACGCGGTGAGCAGCTCGGGCACGAGCGTGCTTTCCACCTCTCGCACCAGGTCGTCGCTCACCGGGGCGCCCGCCACCAGGCCGCGCCGCAACGAGGCCAGGTTGCGCGGCAGCCGCTCCTGCTCGTGCAGTTCGGTCACGAACAGCGTGGGCACGCCGTAGTGGACGGTGGCCAGGTGACGCTCGACCAGGTCGAGCGTCTCGCGCGCGTCGAAGCCCTCCTGCAGGATCAGGCCCGCACCCGCGTGCAGGCATCCCAGAAGGCCGGGGCCCAGCCCGAAAACGTGGTGTAGCGCCGTGAGGCCGATCACCAAGTCGTCGCCCGTGAGCCCCACCGCCTCGGCGGTGGCTTCGGCGACGCTCAGCAGGTTGGCGTGGGTCAGGCTCACGCCCTTCGGCTTGCCGGTGGTACCCGACGTGTAGAGGATGGCGAAGACATCGCTTGCGGGCTCGAGGTCCGGCCCCGCGAAATCACGGCCCGCGCCGGCCGAGACCAGATCCTCGAACTGGAACACGCGGTCGTCGTACCACAGGTCCTCCTCCCCAACGGTCACCAGGTACTGCATCTCGGGAAGATGGGTGAGCAGCTCCTCGAAGAGCTGCAGGAAGTCCACGTCGCCCAGTGTCTCGGCCGTGATCGCGGCCACGGCCTCGGAGTGCCGCAGCATGTACTGGAGTTCGGGCCGGGTGAGGTGGGGATTCAGGGGCACCATCACGGCGCCGATCTTGGCCAGCGCGAACATCGAGACCACGAACTCGGTCCAGGGCGGCATGACCACGGCCACGCGATCCCCCGCCTCGATCCCGAGCCCGGCGAGCGACGCGGCGAGCGCCTCGGCCTGCGCGTCGACCTCGCCGAAGGTCATCAGGCCCCGGCTGTGGACGAGGAACGTCCCCTCGGGGTCGGTAGTGGCCCTGCGCGCGAGTAGGGATGCAACCGTGTCGCTCATGAACCTCCCTGCGGGGCGGCTTCCGCCGCCGTCGTCAGCACCTCACGCACCGCCTCGGGCGGCACCGGGCGCGCCCAGTCCTCGTCGTACGCCACGCGCCCGAGGTCTTCGAGCAGCACGAACTCGGGCCGTCCCGAGCGCGCCTTCTTGTCGCGCCCCAGATACCCCTCCACCGCCGCGAGGTCCACCCCGGGCGGCAGGGTGAGGGGAATGTCGAGGGCGCCGAGCGTTTTGGCCAGATCCGCGGCCGTGCCCGGGCGGGTGACGCCCAGCGCCTCTCCCAGACGCGCCTCGAGCACCATGCCGAGCGCCACGGCCGCGCCGTGCCCGATGCCGTATCCGCTCGCGGCCTCGAGCGCGTGGCCCAGCGTGTGCCCGAAGTTGAGGATCTTGCGCAATCCGCCCTCCCGCTCGTCGGCCGACACGACTTCGGCCTTGATGCGCACCGAGCCGGCCACCACGCGCTGGACCGCATCGAGGTCGGGAGGCGGGGGCGCGCCCTCGGGCCCCGCGGTCCCGCGACCCTCCGTGGCGGCCCTCCCCAGCACGCCGGGAACCGCGGCCGATACGTCGTCCAGGTACGCACGGTCGCGGATGGCGCCGTGTTTCACGGCTTCGACCAGGCCCTGGGCCCGCTCGGCCACGGGCAGCGTGGCGATCACGCGCGGATCGGCAAGCACGACCCGGGGCGGGTGGAAGGCGCCGACCAGGTTCTTGCCGGCCGGTGTGTCGACGCCCGTCTTGCCGCCCACCGACGCGTCGATCATGGCGAGCAGGCTGGTGGGCACCTGCACGGCCGGCACG
>RFGQ01000235.1 GCA_003695865.1 Gemmatimonadota bacterium
CGTGTTCGTGCGCAACCAGAACCAGTCCGAAATCCGGCTGGTGCTGCTGCGGCGTGGCGGCGACCGCGAGACGCTGGGTGTGCTGGGCCCGCGGCAGGCCGACGTCTACGCGGTGTCGTGGCCCCGCGAAGAGGTGCTCACCCTCGATCTGGAACTGCTGGGCGGCTTCCGCTACCGCGTGCCGCCGCTGCGGGTGAGTCCGGGCGACCAGGTCGACGTGATCGTGGCGCCCGACGTGCGCCGCACGACGCTGTTCCGGCGCTGAGGCGCCCTGCGGCCGGCGCCGCGGCGGTGCCGGGGTGCACGCGGCGCCACGCCGGGGGGCGGGGCCGATGCCTGGCGGTACGCCCGCGCCGGCCCCGGGGCGTCACTCGCCGTAGGGCACCCAGATGTTCTTGACCTGCGAGGCCTCGCGCAGGAAGTGCTCGCCCTCTCCCTGTTCGTCGCTCCACCAGTCGAGCGGCGCGCCGTAGGTCGTCCAGGTGCGCTTCATGTTTCCGGTGGAGAGGCGCTCGACCTCGGCGGCCCCGTCGGCGTCGCCGAAATACCAGATCCCGTCGATGTCGTCGTGGGCCGCGAGCACGGGCGTGAGTTCGGTCCGCAGGCCGGTGACCACGTTGACGACGCCGGCCGGCACGTCGCTCGTCTCCAGGATCTGATAGAAGTCGGTGGCGAGGAGAGGCCACCGCTGCGAGGGCACGATCACCGCGGCGTTCCCCATGCACACGAGCGGCGCCATGACCGAGACGAAGCCGAGCAGCGGGGCCTCGTCCGGGCACACCGCGGCCATGGCTCCGATCGGCTCGGGCATGGCCAGCGTGACGTTGCGGAAGGGGGTGTGGTGCACCGCCCCGTCGTACTTGTCGGCCCAGGCCGCGTACGTGAACAGCCGTCGGATCGACAGCTCGACTTCGCGCTCGGCGTCCTTGCGGCGGATCCCCTGCAACGCCCGCAGGCGGGCCGCGAACTCGTCGGCCCGGTACGAGAGGTTTTCCGCCATGTAGTAGAGGATCTGGGCCCGGTTGTGTGCGGTACGGGGCACCCAGGCGCGCGCGCCGCGGTGGGCGGCTTCGACGGCGTTGCGAACGTCCTTGCGGTTTCCGCGCGGCACTTCGGCCACGAAGTGTCCCTCCGCGTCGATTACCGCCAGTGCGTACTCGGCGTCGGGGCGGGCCTGCTTGCCCCCGTAGTACAGCTTGGGCGTGCGGTCGACGGGCGCCGGGGCGGGGGGCGGTGTGGCGCCCTCCTCGAGGGGGCGCGTGCCCGACGCGTCGGCCGGCTTGGGGCCGAAGGCCCGGTCGCGCTTCTTGAGCGCGCGCGTCCACGAGGGAACCACGTACTCGAACAGCCCCTCGCGGCCGCCCTCGCGGCCGTAGCCGCTCTCGCGGTAGCCCCCGAAGCCCGAGGCGGCGTCGAACAGGTTCGTGCAGTTGATCCACACCGTGCCCGCCTTGATGCGGGGCGCGATGTCGAGCGCGAGGTTGACGTTTTCGGTCCACACGCTGGCGGCCAGCCCGTAGCGGGTGTCGTTGGCCAGCTCCACCGACTCGGCCGGCGTGCGGAACGTCATCAGGGCGACCACCGGGCCGAAGATCTCGACCTGCGCGAGTGTGGACGCAGGCGCCACGTCGGTGCACAGGGTCGGCGGGTAGAAGTAGCCCTCCTTGGGGGTGCTCCACGAGGGCTGCCAGATGCGGGCCCCCTCGCGCCGGCCCTGTTCGACCAACGAGCGGATGCGCTCGAGCTGCACGGGCGCCACGATCGCGCCGATGTCGATCCCCTTGTCGAGGGGATCGCCCATGCGCAGCGTCTCCATGCGCGCACGCAGCTTGCGCTCGAGCGTTGCGGCCACGCTCTCCTGCACCAGGATGCGCGAACCGGCGCAGCACACCTGGCCCTGGTTGAACCAGATCGCGTCCACCACGCCCTCGACGACGCTGTCGAGGTCGGCGTCGTCGTACACGATGAAGGGCGACTTGCCGCCCAGCTCGAGCGACAGCTTCTTGCCGCTGCCGGCCGTCTCCGCCCGGATGATCCGCCCGACCTCGGTGGAGCCGGTGAAGGCCACCTTGTCCACATCGGGATGCGCGACCAGCGCCGCGCCGGTCCGTCCGTCGCCGGTCACGATGTTGACGACGCCGGGGGGCAGACCCGCGTCCCGGCAGAGCTCGGCGAACAGCAGCGCGGTGAGGGGCGTGAACTCGGCGGGCTTGAGCACCACGGTGTTCCCGGCGGCGAGCGCCGGCGCGATCTTCCACGCGAGCATCAGCAGCGGGAAGTTCCACGGGATCACCTGTCCGACCACGCCCACCGGCTCGTAGCCCGGCAGGTCCCGCTCGATCAGCTGCGCCCAACCGGCGTGATGGTAGAAGTGGCGGGCCACCAGCGGGATGTCGAGGTCGCGCGACTCACGGATGGGCTTGCCGTTGTCCATCGACTCGAGCACCGCGAACAGGCGCGCCCGCTTCTGAATGCCGCGGGCCAGCGCGTACAGATGCCGGGCCCGTTCGTGGCCCGAGAGCCGGCTCCACGTCGCGAACGCCTCGCGGGCGGCCCGCACGGCCCGGTCCACGTCGGCCTCCGACGCCTGCGTGACCTCGGCCAGCGGCTCGCCCGTGGAGGGGCGTACGACCTCGAAGCGCTCGCCCGGGTCACCCGCGACCCACTCCCCTCCGATGAAGAGGTCGAAGCGGGCGTCGTGCGCGCGTAGCCAGGCGTCCACGCGGTCGGGGCTCTCGGGCGCCGGACCGTATTCCATCGTCTCGAAGATCTCTGCGATTCTCGACATCGCGTGCGTTCGCTTCGTACGGGTGGGCGGGTCAGGCCATCGGGTGGCGGTGGCCCGCGGAGTAGCGTCCGGTAAGGTGGTGTTCGAGCTGGCGCTCGATATCGCGCAGGAGCGAGCTGGCGCCGAAGCGGAACAGTGTGGGCTCCAGCCAGGCGTTGCCGAGCTCCTCCTTCATGAGGATCAGCCAGGCGAGGGCTTCCTTCGCCGTGCGGATACCGCCCGCCGGCTTGAAGCCCACGGCGTGCCCGGTACGCTCCCCGTACTCGCGGATGGCCCGGGCCATCGTGACCCCGACGGGCAGCGTCGCGTTGGCGCTCTCCTTGCCCGTCGACGTCTTGATGAAGTCCGCGCCTGCCATCATGCACACCAGGCTCGCCTGGTAGACGTTGCGCAGGGTCGCCAGCTCGCCCGTCGCCAGGATCGCCTTCATGTGCGCGTCGCCGCAGGCTTCGCGAAACGCGCGCACCTCGTCGTAGAGCGCCTGCCAGTTCCGCGTGAGCACGTGCGCGCGGGTGATCACGATGTCGATCTCGCGGGCACCCGCTTCGACCGAAGCCCGGATCTCGGCCAGGCGCGTCTCGAAGGGTGACAGGCCGTGCGGGAAGCCGGTCGAAACGGCGGCCACCGGAATGCCCGAGCCCTGGAGCGCGCGCACCGCGGTCTCGACGAAGGCGTGATAGACGCACACGGCGCCCACCGTGAGCCCCAGTCGGTCGGCTCCCAGGCCCTCGAGGATGTCGCGACGCACGGGCCGGCGCGCCTTGGCGCACAGTCGCTGCACCCGTCCGGGCGTGTCGTCGCCCGCAAGCGTGGTGAGGTCCATGCAGGCGACGGCCTTCAGCAGCCAGGCCGCCTGCCAGTCCTTCTTGACGCTGCGTCGGGTGGTGAGGGTGGAGGCGCGGCGCTCCACGGCGCTGCGATTCACCCGCACTTCCTCCACCCACTCGGCTTCCAGTGGCATGCCGGGGTTGCGCGCGTGCGGCACCTCGGGCTCGACGGGCGCGGGCGCCCGGGGTACTTCCGATCTGGTCGTGGTCACCATCGGCATTACTCGGATTCCCTGGAAAAACGGGGGACCGTGAACATAGCGCGCCCCGGGGGTAGGGTACAGCGCCCACACGGCCGTCGCGGCCTTGTTCGGCAGGGGACGAAGCGCGTAATTGGTGGCCGATTCGCCTTGCGGGGAGCGGGTCGGGTCTGGTGACCCGAGCGGTCTTCAAAACCGTCTAGCCCGGCTGAACCCCGGGCCGGTGGGTTCGATTCCCACACGCTCCCGCCAGCGGACGCCCGGTCCGGGCCGCGCTCGCGGTCCGGGCCGGGCAGGCGGCGCCTTCGGGAGAGCGGGCGTCGGCGACTCACGAAGAGAGGACCCGAGCGCGATGGACGACGTGCGAACTGGTGCGGAACACCGGTGGTGGAGTCTGCCGCGGAGGCGACTCGCCGCGGTGGTCCCGGTCGCCGCCCTGGTGGCGCTCCCCGTGCCGCACGCCTCGGCGCAGGTCCTGCCTACGCCGCCGCCGTCCGACTCCGTCGCCGCCGACAGCGTGCGCGCCGCAGCCGTCTCGCCGGGCACCGCCTTCCTCCGCTCTTTGCTGGTGCCCGGCTGGGGGCAGGCCTCGGTCGGGTCGGTGGGGCGGGGCGCGTTCTACTTCGTCACCGAGAGCGCGTCGGCGTGGATGATCGTCAAGACGCTGGGTACGCGCGCCGCGGCGCGCGTACCC
>RFGQ01000236.1 GCA_003695865.1 Gemmatimonadota bacterium
GGCCGGGGATGAGGACCTTGAGACCCGTGCCGTCGAAGGCGACGTAGGGGCCGGCCTTCAGCAGCCGCCACAGCGCCTCGACGATGGGGGCGACCAGCTCGGCGGCCCGGGCGATGAGGAGCACCAGCGTGCTCATGGGCAGCTCGACGCCCTGAGCCTGGAGCTGCAGGCGGATGCGGTCCAGTGGGACCAGCAGCTCGAACCTGGTGGCCACCAGCCACGCCAGGAAGCGCGCATCGAACATCGTCCGCTGGGCCGGCATGGGCGGCATCGGCGCGGTCGTGAAGGTCCCGCAGGCGGTGCAGACCACGCGCTCGCGCTCGATGACGCGGCATCGGACGTGCGCCTTGACCTTCGTGTAGACACGCGTGGTCTGCGTGTCCTTGCGCCAGACGGTGCCGCCGCACGCCCCGCAGGCGCAGACTCCGTGCTGCTCGACATCCTCGGTCAGATGCGGGGGCGGCGGGCGACGTCCGCCCCCGGTCCGCGGCTTCTTCTTCTTTTTCTTCTCGTCGGGCGATGTCGAAGATGCTTCGCCGTTTGACGCTCTGGACGGAGGCGACGCGGGCGGCGGGGCCGCTCGGGTTGGCTCCGGGTCGTCGTCCGGGTCGGGCAGGCCCAGCTTGCGACGGAGCTTGCGGACCTCGCGCTCCGCCCGCTTGAGTTGGGCCTCGCGGCGCTTCAGCATCTTGCGGAGCTGCTTGAGCTGTCGGTTGTTGTCCGCCAGCTGCGCCATCAGCTCGTTGAGCTGTGCCTTCTGCTCGTTGAGCTGTGCCTTCTGCTCTTCGAAGACGCGCTGCCACTCGGGGGGGAGTTCGGGCATGCCTTGTTGTCGCCCACCCCGCGGCTCGTGTCGATCCCCTCCGTCAGGGTGATCTGGTCGTGGGCGTTGTCGGCGAACGCGGCGGGCGGTGGTAGCGCAGGCGGCGGCGCGCGCGCAGATCGATGCCTTCGAGGATCATGGCAAGCTGGGCCGGATCGACCTGGACCTGCCGCTCGTCGCCGGTGGGCTGGGGCAGCTCGAAGGTGCCGCGCTCCAGGCGCTTGCTGTAGAGCGCCCAGCCCGTCCGGTCGAACCACAGCGCCTTGAGCAGCCGCCGCCTGCGGTTGACGAAGAGGTAGAGGTGGCCGTCTACGGGGTCCCGGTGGAGACGCCGGACGTGCCCGGCCAGCGCGTCGAAGGAGCCCCGCATGTCCACGGGGTCCAGGCCGACGAAGATGCGTGTGTTCGGTCCGGGGCTCAACACGGGGCCACCACGTCGAGGAGCTGGTCCAGCGTGGCGGCATCGAAGCCGCGGTCGAGCTCGATGACGAGAGCACCCACGCGAAGCCGGACGCCCGAGCCGGTCGCTGGGATCGGCTGCGGCCCGGTCACCAGCTCCACCAGACGCAGCGCTGGGGGCTCATCGGCCCGCTGCTGGCGGCGCTTCAGGTTGACCC
>RFGQ01000237.1 GCA_003695865.1 Gemmatimonadota bacterium
CGCGCGCGACGCCCAGCCGGCCGGCGAGCGTGGGCAGGTCGAGTCCCTGGCGCAGGTACTCTTCGGCAGAGCGGCGCGACGCCACGCGCAGGCCCTCGACCCGAGCCAGGGCGATGCCGAGTTCGTCGGTCAGACCGGCGGCGATGTAGGCGTCTCCCGGGTCGGGGCTCAGGTTGTCGAAGGGAAGCACGGCGACCGCGGCCGGATCCACGCCTCCATCGAGGATCGGCTCGGTGCGCGGCTCCTCGGCCGGGGTGAGCGCGGTCCACACGCCCAGGCCCACGAACGTCACCAGCCCAGCGGCGATCCCGACCGCCATGGCCCTGGGGTGGCGCCGGCTCAGCGGCAGGCGTCCCACCCGTTCGGGGCGTCCACCTCCGGCGCCCCGCAACGCCGCACCGGTCCGCTCCCGCAGCGAGGCCTCGGGCTCGAGCGTGAAGATCCGCAGGGGCTCGTCGAGCCCCTTGAAGCCGCGGGGCCCGAGGTCTTCGAGTTGCAGGTCCCGCCGTCGGCGGAGCTGCCGTGCCACGTCCTCGCTCACCACCGTGGAGCCGGGCTCCGCAGCACCCTGCAGACGGGAGGCGCGGTTCACGCCGTCGCCGTAGATGTCTCCGTCGGGACCCACGGCCACGTCTCCGAAGTGCAGTCCGATGCGCAGCGCGCACGGCGCACTCCGGCCGCGCGCCTCCTGCGCACTCCGGAACGCTGCGTGAAGCGCGACCGCTCCGTCCGCCGCACCGTCCAGCGACGGGAACTCGAGGAGCGCGCCGTCGCCCAGGTATTTCACCACCTCGCCCCCGAAGGCGGTGGCGGCGGTGGCCGCCGCGGTGCGGAGCGCCTCGATGACCTCCAACGCGCCCGCCTCGTCTTCGGCCGAGAGCCGCGTGAAGTCGACCACGTCGGCGAAGACGACCGCGGCCAACCGGCGCGAGCCGGGCGTGCTCATCGAGGACGGTTCGGTCATTCGAGCGAGGGCTCCGGAAACGGGGTCGTCGGTACGGGGCGCTCGTCGCGCCCCTCACCGGATCGACGATTCAAAGATTCCTCCGGTCACGGGGGCGTGTCCAGCCGCTCCGACCGCCGGCCCCCCGTGGCCTGCGGACTGGAGGTGGAGGATGGCGCAGCTCGGGACGCGGTGAACATCCCGGTGGCCGGAGGCGTACCGAGGGGCGTCATGTATCGCGCCTGCATGTTCTGCAATCGGCCTCTTGGGGCCAACGAGACGCTCGAGACGTTTCCGGTCGGCCGCCGCCTGGCCTTCGACCCGGAGCGCGGACGCCTCTGGGTGGTGTGCATCCGCTGTCAGCGCTGGAACCTCACGCCGCTCGAGGAGCGCTGGGAGGCGGTGGAGGACTGCGAGCGGCTCTTCGCGAGCACGCGGCTTCGCGTGTCGAGCCCCAATATCGGCCTGGCACGCCTCGCCGACGGTCTGGAGCTGGTCCGCATCGGGCGCCCCCTCCCCGGCGAGTTCGCCGCCTGGCGTTACGGGGACCAGTTCGGGCGCCGCCGCCGCCGCGCCATGCTGTATGCGGGAGGGATCGCGGTCGCGATCGGGGCGTTCACGATCGGTGGGATGGTGACCGGAGCCATCAGCTCCGGTCTCGTCGCGCAGTCGGGCAATTTCGTGAACCTGTTCCAGATGCAGCGTACGCGCGCGCGCTTCAAGGACGGCGACGAGGTGGTGCGGGTGAAGGGCGCCGACCTGATGCACAGCTCCTTCGAGACCCCCGCCGCGGGCGGGGATTGGCGCCTCACCTTCGGACGCAAGCGGCGCCGGCGGGTCTACGAGGGGCTCGACGCGCTCAGGGTGGCGGCCAAGGTGATGCCGGGGGTGAACGAGGGAGGAGGCAGCCGCCGGCAGGTCTCGGAGGCGCTCGGTCTCCTCACCGAAGCCGGTGGACCCGAGGCGTTCCTGCGGGCCGACCTTGGGCCGCTGCGCGCCGGGGGGAGGCGCCGAAGGTCGCTGATCACCGCGTTCCCCAGGGTCACGAGGCTCGCGCTGGAGATGGCGCTGCACGAGGAGCGGGAGCGGAGGGCCATGGAGGGAGAGCTCTGGCTGCTCGAGCAGATGTGGCGCGAGGCCGAAGAGATCGCCGCGATCGCCGATTCGCTGCTCCTCCCCGAGGGCACCGAGGCGTTCCTCGAGCGGCATCGCGAGCCCGGGGGCGAGGAGCAGGGCAGGGGCCGGGCCTGAGCCCGCCCCGCCTCAGGTGCCCGCCGGCTGGGTGCGCAGGCGCTCGCGCACTTCCGCCTGTAGGGTGGCCGAGGTGAACGGCTTCTGCAGGAAGGGCAGGTCGTCTGGAAAGCGCCCGCTCTCGGCGATTTCGCGACCCGGGTAGCCCGACATGAAGAGGACGGGCAGGTCGGGGTCTCGCGTGCGCAGCTCCTTGTAGAGTTCCGGCCCGCCCATTCGTGGCATCACCACGTCGGTGAGCAGCAGGTCCACCCGGCCGCCGTGCTCTTCGTACACGCGCAGGGCTTCGGCGCCGTCGGCTGCCTCGAGCACGGTGTAACCGCAGCGCGAGAGGGCCCGGCGCGCCACGGAGCGGACCGACGGTTCGTCTTCGACGAGCAGGATCGTGCCGCGCCCTTCGACCTCGGCCGGCCCGGCGGGCACCGGCTCGGCGGGCGCGGGCTCGGCCTCGGCCCGGGGAAGATACAGGCTGAAGGTGCTGCCTCGGCCCACTTCGGAGTCGACCCAGATGTAGCCACCGGCCTGCTTGACGCTGCCATACACCGACGGAAGGCCCAGGCCGGTCCCCTTCCCGAGCTCCTTCGTGGTGAAGAAGGGCTCGAAGATGTGCTCGAGCGTCTCCGGGTCGATACCCGTGCCCGTATCGACCACGTCGACCACCACGTAATGGCCGGGACTGGTGATGGCGCGGGGGCCGTCCAAACGCCCGGCTCGTATCTCGACCTGGCGGGTGCGCAGCGTGAGGCGTCCGCCCTCGGTCATCGCGTCGCGTGCGTTCACGGCGAGGTTCATGATGGCCTGCTCGAGCGCGCCCGGGTCGGCGACGATGGGGGGCAGGCCGGGCGCCAGCTCGGTGCACAGTTCGATGCTCGCGGGCAGCACGCGCGACAGCATGCGCGCGGCGCTCTCGACCGTCTCGTTCACCTCGATCACGCGCGGCCTGAGCGCCTGCTTGCGGCTGAAGGCCAGCAGTTGCCGGGTCAGACCCACGGCGCGCTCGGCGGCTCGGTCGATCTCGAGAATGTCTTCCCGCAGCGGGTGGTCCTCGCCGAGTTCCTCGAGCAACAGGTGCGTCGTACCGCGAATCGCGGTCAGCATGTTGTTGAAATCGTGCGCGACCCCCCCGGCCAGGCGTCCCACGGCTTCGAGCTTGGCGGACTGCTGTAGCGCCTCTTCGAGTTGGCGCCGTTCGGTGACGTCCTCGCAAACGCCCACGTAGCGCACGATCTCGCCCGACCCGTCGCGCATCGCGAAGACCTTGTTCTTGACCCAGCGGACCTCGCCGTCGGGACGCACGATGCGGTAGGTGTCCTCGCCCACGGCCATGCGCCCACCCAGGCGCCGCAGGCGCACCGGATCACGATCCTCTTCGTGGATGGAGCGCACCAGCACCGAGGGGTCGGCATAGGCGTCTTCGACGGGCCGCCCCCAGACCTTTTCGAACGCGGGGCTGAGGTACAGGACCTCGCGACGCGCCGGGTCCCACATCCAGAAGACCACCTCGATGTTCTCGGCGAGTTGCTGGAAGCGGTCGTCGCGTTCGCGCAGCGCCTCCTCCACGCGGCGCGCCTCGCGGTCTCTGGCCGCCTGCAGGCGGCGGGCCATGTCGTCGACCGTGCGGGCGAGCAGGCCGATCTCGTCGGTCCGTTCGGGCAGGCCGGTACGCGCCGCGAGGTCGCCGGCGCCCAACCGCGCCGCGGCGCGTACGATGGGCCGCAGGCGTGCGAGGAACAGCGCGTCGAGGATGAGCCACACGCCGCCGAGCAGTGCCAGCGTCGCCAGCAGGAAGCCCAACATGTCCATGCGGGCGAGGCGGCGCGTCGCCGAACTGATGACCTCGGGTTCGTAGCCCACCGCGACGTACGCACCCGCCTCACCATCGAGCACGTCGATGGGGGTCACCATGAAGGCGGCCGGCGCGCCGTCCACGTCGGCGGCGCGCACGAAGCCATCGGCGCCTTCGAGCGCGGCCTGCGCGAGTTCGGGCGCCACGGGGCGGCCGATGAGGCTGTCGGCCCTGGGGCGGCGCGCCATGACGCGGCCCGAGCGGTCGAACACCGTCAGACTGCCGCCTTCGGGAAGCGGCCACCCGTGGGTGTGAGCGGTTTCGTTCAGGTTCATCCCCGCCACGAGCGTAGCGAGCAGGGTTCCGTCGTCGTCATAGACCGGCAGGGCGGCGGTGACCAGCGGCATACCGCTGCGCAGTCCGAAGTGGAAGTCGCTCACCGTGAAGCGCCCGGTGGCCACCGCCTGCCGGTAGTAGGGCACGTCGCTCAGGTCGATGGGATCGCTTCCCAGCGACGGGTAGGTGCACGCCGTGAGGCCGTCGGGGCGCACGACGGCGATGGCCGTATAGCCCGGATGCGACTCGTACAGCGAGGGGAAGAGCAGCGCGCAGGCCTGCGGATCGAGTCGCTCGACGAGGGGCGCGTGCGCGAGCGCATTGAAGGTCAGACGGGTGGCGGTGAGCACGTCCTGGTAGACCCGCGACGCCTCGCGCACCGAGTAGCGGGCCCGGTCGAGCCAGCGCTGGGCGGCTTCTTCGCGGTGAGAGAGCAGGGTGTACGCGAACAGCCCCAGCAGGGGGGCGAGCCCTCCCGCTACGGCCAGCAGCAGCCGGCCGCGCAGGCTTCTAGGCGGAGCGAGTCTCACGCGTGGCAGTCCAGGGATCGAGCCTCGTCGGTGCGCGCACGCCGGCCTCCGCGCCCGCGTCCGGAGGGCGCCTCGCACGCGGGAACGGGGGGCGCTCAATGGGAGTGTCGGCAACGAACGGCGCGGTCTTGAGCCCGCTCCGGCGCCCGCCGGCCGCGTGGGGCGGCGACTCCGCACCACCGCCCTGGCATGGCGGCGGTGGCCGCTTGCACCTGCCGGGCGCTTTGGGTCTATTCGGGCGTCCCTCACACCCACTGCGAGCTTCCGGCACTTCCATGGACACCAGGCGTCCCACCAATCCCGAGGCCGAAGAGATCCTCGGCGGATACTTCCCCGTGCTCGACCACGGGTTCGTCGCCCTGGTCGACTACATGGGGTCCGACGAAGACGTCGAGCGCGCGGCGCGCGTGAGCTACGGTTTCGGCACGCGCAAACGGTCCCAGACCCGGGGTCTGATCCGCTACCTGCGCCGGCACCGCCACACCACGCCGTTCGAGATGGTGGAGCTGAAGTTCCACTGCGCCATGCCCATGTTCGTGGCCCGGCAGTGGATCCGGCATCGCACCGCTTCGGTGAACGAGTACAGCGGCCGGTACTCCCTCATGCCGCTGCTGTTCTACCGTCCCGAACGCGGCCACTTCGCGCTGCAGAGCACGACGAACAACCAGGGAAGACGGGACCAGGCAGCCTCGGAGGAGCTCTACCGGCGGGCGGTGGACCACTGGGAACGCGTGCGCTCGCTGGCCTCGGAAGGCTACGCGTGGATGGTGGCCGAGGACGTGGCCCGAGAACTGGCCAGGATCGACCTGCCGCTCTCCACCTACACCCAATGGTACTGGAAGATCGACCTCCACAACCTGTTCCACTTCCTGTCGCTGCGGGCCGATCCCCACGCGCAGTGGGAGATCCAGGCGTTCGCCCGCGTCATGGCCGGCATGGTCAAGCGGGTCGCTCCCCTCAGCTTCGAGGCCTGGCTCGACTACGAGTTCGCGGGCGTGCACCTGAGCCGAGGAGAGGTGGAGGCGCTGGCGCGGCTGGTGCGGACGGGGGACGAGTCCCTTACGCCGGCCGAGGGCGCCGAGACACTCGACGCCGAGGCGTTGAAGGCGTGCGGTCTGAGCGGCCGGGAGATCGCCGAACTCGAGGCGAAGCTCACGCCTCGGCCGGTGCCCGACTTCGACCTCGACCTCTCGGCGATGCGCACGGCCGAGGAGGTCGGCCGCGAGATGGCGGCGGCCGTGCCGGGGGACTTGGAGTGAGCGGCGGAGGGCGTCCCCGCCCGGCCGAGGACCGTCCGCACCTTGACCGCGGGCTGCGGCGGCAAGTGGCCATGGCCGCCGCGCTCGCGCTCGCCTGCGTCGCCGGCGTGGCCCGCCCGGTCGTGGCCCAGGACTCCGCGCCTCGCTGGTTCCCGCACGAACGGCTGATCCCGGCGCTCCTCGCGCCGCCCCGCGAGGTGGGCTTCCGTGGCAGCTTCGTGCTGGCCGATCGCGACCGCTCCAACGACTTCCCGGGCCGCAACATCGAGGCCGAGGTCGCCATCGGACACGCGTTCCCGGTGCTTCGCCTGAGCGAGGGCGGACCCGGCGCTCCCATGCGGGCCTCGCTCGACTTCGAGGTGGGGACCTTCTCGCGCTTCTTCATGGAAAGCGCGCGCAAGGACCTGATCAACACCGACTTCCGCGTCGGGCTGCCCGTGTCGATCGTGCACGGGCCCTGGCAGGTGCGCCTGGCGCTGCGGCACATCAGCTCGCACTTCGGCGACGACTTCCTCACGGCGTTCGAGCAGGTGCTCGGCCAGGCGTCCCGTGACGGTTTCGAGGCCGTGGTCGCGCACGCGCGCGGGGCCGGACGCCTGTACGCGGCGGGCGAATACAACTTCCACCGCAACGCGCGCGTCTCGCGTGGCGACGCGCGGCTGGGCGCGGAGTGGGACGGCGGCCGGGTCGACCGCTCGGCACCCTGGTTCTTCGCCGCGGCCGAAGGCCATTATGCGACCCTGTCCGACGACGTTGCAGCGACGTTCGTGGCCGGCGTCGGCTTCGAGGTGAACGGCCGCACCGTGCTCCTCGAGGCCCGCGCGCACGTGGGACCGTCGCCGATGGGACAGCTTCGCGAAGTGCACGAGTCGTTCTTCGGCCTCGGCATGCGCATCGAACCCTGAGGGAGGCACGCATGAGTACGCCCGCCTACACCGCCCACATCCGCATTCGCCGCGAGCGGGGGCCGCTGCGCTGGGCCGAGCTTCCGGCCGAGCCGCACCCGGTGCCCTTCGGCGTGCACGGTGCGATCGCCGAACACTACGGCGTGGAGGTCGACACGCCGCACGCCACAACGCTCGACTACGTGATCGCCGCGGCCGGCGGGTGACTGACCGGCACCTTCGGAGGCGCGCTGGAGGCGCGCGGGATCGACGCGAGTGAGGGCCGGCTGCGGGCCGACGTTGTCGGCGAGGTCGAGAAGGACGAGGGCGTGCTCGTGATCCGCCGCATCCGGGTCACGTATCACCTGGACGCCGACCTGGAACACGCCGAGATGGTGCGCCGCGTGCACGACATGCACGCCGAGCGCTGCCCGGTGTACCGCACCCTTGCCGGCTGCATCGACATCACGACCGAACTCCCCGGATGGTGACGGCCTCCGGGGTGCCGCGGCTGCGCGAACCCTACCGCCGCCGCTCGGTGCGCTGGATGGGGCTGTGGAAGCCCGAGGCCTGGCGCATCAAGGTCTACGGGATCGCCTACAAGGGCGGCCGCCCGGGGAGCACGCTGGTCGAAGCGGCCAAGGACGTGGCCGCCGAACGGCTGCCGGTGGTGGCGACCGAACAGGGGCGCTACGGGGTGGGCTTCCTGGGCATCCACGAAGGCCGCGGTGAGAACTTCGTGTTCGTCGACTGGTGGGCGGACGAGAACGAACTGCACCACCACGTCTACGCCTCGCGTGCCGGCGATCCGGCCGCGCTACGCTACATCACGCCGACGGGGATCGTCGCCTGCTGTTGGGACCTGGCGGTCATGGCCTTCGAGCGCCAGGCGTGGATCGACACGGTGCTGGCCAACCCCGACGGCCCCGACCTGGACGCCTACCTGGAACGCCGCTTCGAGGGAGACGTTTAGCACAGCGAGCCGCCCCGTGGTGGGGGCGGCGTCCGTTCCACGCCGGCGGCCGCGGGCCCCGGCGCCGTGCCCTTCCAGCAGGAGACCCCCATGGAGCTGCCGCTCGCGCCGCCCTCCGAGCGCCGGGAACCCGCACGCATCCTCACGTGGAGTGAGCTGCCCGACCGCACGCCCACCTACGCCCTGGTCGAGGGCGTGGATCTGGTCGTGGTGCGCTTCGACGATCGCGTGTCGGTGCTCTACGGACGCTGTCTGCACCGGGGGGCGCTGCTCGCCGACGGCCACATCGACGGCGACAACCTGATCTGCGGGCTGCACTTCTGGGACTACCGCTACGACACGGGCGTCTCGGAGTACAACAACGAGGAGGCGCTCCACCGGTTCGACGCCTGGGTGCAGGACGAGGACGACGGCCTCTACGTGGACGCCGCCGAGGTGCGCGCCTGGGCCGAGCGTCACCCGCAGCCCTACCGGCGGGACGAGTACCTGGGCCTCTACCAGGACGTGCACGGCACGCCCGAAGAGCCCTACAACGCCTACATCCAACGGCTGGCGCGCGAGGGCGCCGAGGGCATCGGGCATCACGGCCCGGTCTCGGCGATGGGCGTGCCGCTCACCGAGCTGCCGCGCTGGGCGGACGTGCAGATCCTCACCGCCCAGCTCGCGACTAGGCCCCTGGCCGACGACGCACCGGTGGGCACGGATGTGGTGATCGGTCCCCGGGCCGGCCGTCCGCTGCGCCTCGAGATCCCGATCTTCGTGAGCGACATGAGCTTCGGGGCGCTCTCCGAGGAGGCCAAGGTGGCACTGGCCATGGGAGCCGAGATGGCGGGCACCGGCATCTGCTCGGGAGAGGGGGGCATGCTGCCCGAGGAGCAGCAGGCCAACTCGCGCTACTTCTACGAGCTCGCCTCGGGCCGCTTCGGGTGGAGCCTCGACAAGGCCTGCAGCGCGCAGGCCTTCCACTTCAAGGGCGGCCAGGGAGCCAAGACCGGCACCGGCGGCCATCTGCCCGGCGAGAAGGTGGTGGGCAAGATCGCCGAGGTGCGGGGACTGCCCGAGGGCCAGCCGGCGGTGAGCCCGGCCCGCTTCGACGATCTGGTCACGCCGGCCGACTTCCGGGCACTGGCCGACGAGGTGCGCGAGCGCACGGGCGGCATTCCGATCGGGTTCAAGATTTCGGCGCAACACATCGAGCGCGACCTGGACTTCGTGCTCGAGGTGGGCGTCGACTACGTGATCCTCGACGGCCGCGGGGGCGGCACGGGCGCGGCGCCGGACGTGTTCAAGAGCAACATCTCGGTGCCCACCATGCCCGCGCTCGCCCGCGCCCGGCGTCACCTCGACCGCAGCGGGGCCGAGGGAGTGACGCTCGTGATCACCGGCGGGCTGCGCACCGAGTCGGACTTCTTCAAGGCGCTCGCCATGGGTGCCGACGCGGTCGCGGTGTCGAACGCCGCCATCCAGGCGATCGGCTGCCTGGGCATGCGGGCCTGCCACACGAACAACTGTCCGGTGGGCATCGCCACTCAGCGCAAGGACCTGCGCGCGCGCCTGATCGTCGAGGAGTCGGCGCGCCGTCTGGCCCGCTGGTTCGAGGCGACCGTGTCGCTCATGAAGGTGCTGGCCCGCGCGTGCGGGCGGGAGCACCTGAACCAACTGTCGCTCGACGACCTCACGACCTGGAACGCCGATCTCGCCCGTCTGACCGGCATCCCCTACGCCGGAGTCGGCCCCCTGGAGGTGACCCCATGAGCCCGATCGACCCCCGGACGTTGGTGGACGCGCGCCTCGAGCTGCACCACGCCGTCCAGCTTCTGGCGATGTTCGGACAGGCGTGCGTGCCGGCCCGAGACGACGACAGCCACCGCTCGATGACCTGGGACGGCGGGCGGCGGGCGTTCCGCTCCGAGCCGTCGCCGGCGGGAATCCGTGTGTGGCTGCGGCCGGCGGACCTGACGGTCTCGGTCGGCTCGAGGGAGCACGAGGCCGCGGCCCTGTCGCTGGTCGGGCGCACCCTCGACGAAGCCGTCGCCTGGCTCGCCGAGGCGCTGGCGGACGTGGGCGGCGCGGAGAGGCCCGCGCTCACCTGGCCCGAGTACGATCTTCCCGACCACCCGGTGCGGCACGGGGCGGCGTTCAGCGGCGGATCCGAAGGGCACCTGCGGGACCTGGAGGCGCGCTACCACGAGGCGGCGGCCCTGCTCGACGACCTCGCCGGCGCCGAGCCGCACGCCACGCCGGTGCGCTGCTGGCCCCACCACTTCGACATCGCCACCCTGCTGCTGCTCGACCCCGAGTTCGGCGCCGCCGACGGGCGCAGTGTGGGCGTGGGGATGTCGCCGGGCGACCAGGGCTACCCGGAGCCCTACTGGTACGTGACCCCCTATCCGTACCCCGACCTCGCGGGGGAGCCGCCCCCGCTGCCGCCG
>RFGQ01000238.1 GCA_003695865.1 Gemmatimonadota bacterium
CCGATCAGGTTGAACGCCTGGAAGATGAACCCGATCGCCTGGTTGCGGATCTTCGCCCGCTGGCTCGCCGTCAGGTTCTCGACCGGCTCGCCGTCGAGCTGATACACGCCGCCCGTCGGCGAGTCGAGCAGTCCCAGGATCGAGAGCAGCGTCGTCTTTCCGCAGCCCGAGGGACCCGCGATCGAGACGAATTCGCCGCTCTCGATGTCGAGGTTGATGTTGGAGAGGGCGTGGGTCTCGACCTCTTCGGTGTAGAAGACCTTGCTCAGCCCTTCCAGGTGGATGAGGGGATGGCCGTCGCTCGACATGTTCAGCTCCCGCTGGCGGTATGCGCGAGCCGCACTCGCGCCCGTTGGACATCCTTAATAGACGGAATCGGCCGGGGGAAAGTTGCAGATCCTCACCGGTCCTGGCGCCGCACCACGAAGCGCAGTCCCGACCAGTCGGCGTCGATGGCGCAGACCTTGACGTCGACCAGGCCCGCCTCGAGGCCCACCCGGCGCACCGCCTCGCGCGCCAGGTCGGCGGCCAGGGGCGAACTCTTCTTGGGCCACGCCACCCACAGGCCGCCCTCCACCCGCACGCGCCCCGCGGCCGACGCGAAGCGGCGCTCGAGCGCGGCGGTGTGCCGCTCGAAGAGCAGAGCCACGTCGTAGTCGCGGCCGCCTCCCTCGGGCTCCCGCTCGAGCACCACGTCCTCGGGCAGCGGATCGAGCAGCGCCTCGACGTGGTCGGGCGCCCCGAACAGGGCCACACGGTGCCCCGCGCGGATGCCCAGCTTTCGCGGCAGCGGCGTGCCCGAGTATCCGGCGCTCACAGCGCGGCGTCCCTCCGGCCGGGGTCTCTCGCTCAGTCTCCCTGGAGCGCGCGCACGGGCTCGATCCGCGCGGCGCGCCGTGCCGGAAGGTACGTCGCCAGCAGCGACGCCGCGGTGAGCCCGCCCAGCACCCACGCGAACAGGCCCGGGCGGAAGACCGAAACCCCGCTCAGCGTCGCCTCGATCGCGCGGATCATGGCCCACGACAGCGGCAGGCCGATCAGCAGCCCGAGCCCGGCCAGCATCATGCCCTGCCGCGTGACGAGCCCGACCACCTGGCCGCGCTCGGCGCCCAGCGCCAGGCGGATGCCGATCTCGCGCGTCTGCTGCCCCACCGTCTGCGCCATGACCCCGTAGATGCCGATGGCCGAAAGCAGCAGCGCGAGCACGCCGAACACCGCCAGGAACAGTCCGATCGCCCTGGGGCCCGCCAGCGAGTCGGCCACGAAGCGCTCGAACGTGGCGACCTGCCCGATCGGCTGGTCGGGATCGACCGACCACACCGCCTCGCGCACCGCCGCGGCCAGATCGCCCGGCTCGCTGGACGCGGCCCGCACCAGGAAAGCGGTGGCGCGTGCGGGGTGCTGGGCGAAGGGCACGAATACGGCGGGCGCGACGCCCGTGTCGTCGACGATGCGCTGCTGCACGAAGTCGCGCACCACACCCACGACCGTGTGCGCCACGCCGCCGATGACCAGCCGGCGTCCGAGGGGCTCACCGTCGTCCAGGTAGCGGCGCACCAGCGCCTCGTTCACCACCACGACCGGCTCGGTCTCGGCGCGGTCGCCGCGGTCGATGCCCCGGCCCCGGCGGACCTCGACGCCGAGCCCCTCGAAGAAGCCCGGCGACACGGCCTGGTAGAGGGCCGCCGGCGGCTCGGCGTCTTCGGCCGCCTCGACGCCCTCGACCGTGAAGAAGCGCTGCGCGAGGCTCTGCCCCCGCGGTACGAACGTGACGGGTGCCGCGAACGCGATGCGCGGATCGGCCTCGAGGGCCCGCTCGATGCGCTCGATTCCCTGGACGCGCGCCGCGTCGTCCGCGTAGCGGTACTCGGGGAGCGCCACCTGGAAAGTGAGCAGCCCCTCGGCGTCGAAGCGCGGGTCGAGGGAGAGCTGCTCGTTGAACGCCTGGGCGAGGATGCCCGCGCCCGTGAGCAGCGTGAGCGCCACGGCGAGCTGACCCACCACGAACACGCTGCGCAGCCGCTTGCGCCGCGCACCCGCCGTGCCCCCGCGCGCTCCTTCGCCCAACCCCGAGCGCAGGTCGCCCGAGACGGCGTGCAGCGCCGGGGCCAGCCCGAACAGAACGCCCGCGGCCAGCGCGGTCGCGAGCGTGGCGAGCAGCACCTCGGGCCGCAGAGCCGGGTCGAAGGCGTCGGGGAGCTCGGGCGGCATCTGTGCGCTCAGCCAGGCCACACCCTTCACCGCCGCGAGCGTACCCAGGCCACCCGCCAGCAGCGCCAGCAGCACGCTCTCGGTGAGGAGCTGCCGCACGATCCGGGTGCGACCCGCCCCGAGCGCCGTGCGCACCGCGATCTCGCGCTGGCGCGCCTCGGCCCGCGCGAGCAACAGGTTGGCCACGTTCGCGCACGCGATGAGCAGCACGAACAGGCTCACGGCCGTGAGCAGCAGGAGCAGGCGCGTGTCGGTCGGCCCGGGAAAGACGTCGCGCAGGGGCTGAACGCTCACGCCGAAGCCCCGGTTGGCGTCGGGATACGTCTCTTCGAGAGACGCCATGACGCGGTCGAGGTCGGCCTCGACGGCGGCCGCGTCCACCCCGGGACGCAGCCGGGCGAGGGCCTGGAAGGTGCG
>RFGQ01000239.1 GCA_003695865.1 Gemmatimonadota bacterium
CACGGGCAAGTCGGGCGCCAGCGGATTCGGAGTGCTGGTGGCCAACGACGCGAGCCCCTCCGTCATTCTGCCCTCCGACTTGTCGTCACGCGTGGCGGCTCTGAGCGGCGACGTTTTCACGGCCGTGGGCCGCGTGCGACGCGACGTGGGTGCCTCGTCGACGGTGGGTGTGCTGTGGGCCGGCCGTGAGGGCGACGGATACCACAATCGCGTGGCGGGCATGGACGCCAACCTGCGGCTGCTTCCCGCGCTCACCTGGCGCACCCAGGTGCTGCGCTCGGAGACCGAGGATCCCGAGGGGATCCGCGCCCTCACGGGCCGGGAGCCCGGCGGGTTCGCCGACTGGGCCGCGGTGTCGTCGCTGCGCTATACGACGCGCAACTGGTTCGCAGCGTGGGACGCCAGCTATTCGGGCGGCGGCTTCCGGGCCGACGCGGGCTTCGTGAACCAGGTCGATCGCCTGGGCACGAACGCCTGGTTCGACCGCAAGTTCTGGGGCGCACCGGACGACGTCTACACGGTGCTCACCGTCGCGGGCGGATTCTGGCACAACGAGAACCTCGACGGGCGCCTGATCGGCGAAGGCCTCTGGATGAACCTGCAGTACGACGGCCCGCTGCAGAGCCAGCTCTGGATCAACCCGAACCTCCGGCGCCAGTTCTTCGGGGCCGGCGAGCACGCGTTCGTCCAGGTGTGGTTCGGGGGCCGCATCCGGCCCAGCGGCTCTTTCGGCTTCGACTTCAACGCCTCCACCGGGGGCGAGATCGACTTCGCCAACGGCCGCGAGGCGCGGCAGTTCCGCGTGGCGCCCAACCTGGCGCTGCGCGCCGGACGCAGGATCGACCTGCGGCTCGGGCACACGTATCAGCGGCTGAACACCGTCGACGGCGAGCGCATCTTCCGCGCGAACCTGTCCCAGGTGCGGGCGGTCTACAACTTCACCGCCCGGTCGTTTCTGCGGGCGATCGTCCAGGTGCGCGACACCGACCGCAACCCGGGGCAGTACGGCTTCGAGGTCAACCGGTCGGACACCTCGGTGTTCACCCAGCTTCTCTTTTCGTACAAGGTCAACCCGCAGACGGTCGTCTTCGTCGGGTATTCCGACAACCGGGCGGCCTTCACCGACCGTGAGCTGCGCGACGTCGGCCTGACGCAGGCTTCGCGGACCCTGTTCGTGAAGCTCGGCTACGCCCTGCGGCCCTGAGCCGCACTCCGGGCGCCGGGCGCCCGGGGCCCTCGAAAGCAGTGCCGGGCCCAGGGGACCGGCCTGCCAGAACCCATCTGCCGGACGGTCCTCCCGGTGGGTGGGTTCGCCTTTCGGGGGCGGCCGGGCGCCGGGCAGTGTCCGGAAATGGGACGCCGCATCCCGCGGACGGTCGGCCACCCCGCTCTGAATCCTGGCGCCCCGAATCTCGTAAGGCCCCGTCGGACAAGGCACAACGACGATCCGTGCCGACGTGGCACGGGAGTTCCATTACGGGAGGGGTGTTCGCGGACGAGGGAGCCGGCCGGAGGGTGGGGTGATGCGGCGTGGTGCGGTCGGTTGGCTCGGTTGGCCGGCTCCGGTCGTGCTCCCGTTCGTCCGCGCTGCGCAGGCAGCCCAGGCCCGCCCCGGGCGTGCGCCGCGCCCATGGACCGACACGTACGAGGACCGACCGGCATGAGGGATCGAGTGCGCTTTCTAGACGCGTCGCCGCGCGGGCGTGCGGGCCGCTCACGGCCTGCGCACGGCACTCGCACGAGAGTCCGTCGAATCGCGCAGGGCACGGCGCTCGCCGCGTTCATCACGCTGGCGGCCAACGGCCCGGTGGCGGCGCAGGCACCCGGTCAGGGCGGGCCGCGTCGCCTCACCCTGGACGACGCGGTCGCGCTGGCCCGGAGCTACAACCCGACGTACCTGAGCACTCGCAACGACGTGGATGCGGCCGAGTGGGCCGCGCGCGAGGCGACGACCAACCTGCTGCTCCCCCAGGCGAACGCGCTCGGAAGCCTGGGCTACCAGGCCCCGGGGGTGCAGCGCGTGGGGACGATCAACACGGGCGGCGAGGAGCAGGGAGCGCTCTTCACGTCGTTTTACCAGTTCCAGCTCTCCTACACGCTCGACGGGACGCGCTGGTTCGGGAGGGCCTCGGCCCGGGCCGACCGCGACGCCGCCAAGGCGCGTACCGAGGCCGCGGCCTTCGACCTCGAGTCGGCCGTGACGCTCCAGTACATGACCGTGCTGCGCGCGCGCGACCAACTCGAGGTGGCCCGGCGCCAGCTCGAACGCTCCGAGGAAGACCTGGAGATCGCCCGCGCACGGGTCGCCGCCCAGGCGGCGATCGTCACCGACGCCAAGCAGGCCGAGGTGCAGCGTGGCCGGGACGAGGTCGCGGTGCTGCAGGCCGAGAGCGCGCTTCGCGTCGAGACGTTCCGGCTCATGGAGCAGCTCGGGCTGCCCCTCGACGAGCACGTCGAGCTGGTCGACGAGTTCGTGGTCTTCGAGCCCACATGGACCGCCGAAGAGCTCGTGTCGTACGCGCTCGAGCGGCATCCCCAGTTGCAGGCCTTCGTGGCCCAGGAGCGGGCGCGCAAGGCCGACGTCCGCACGGCGCGCAGCGCCTACTTCCCGCGCGTCACCCTCAGCGGCACCTGGAGCGGGTTCACCCAGGAGATCGAGAACGAAAACTTCCTGATCGAGGGCCGGCTGGCCCAGGCGCGCCGCAGCATCGAGTCGTGCGAGCTGTTCAACCGCATCTCGCAGGGGCTCACCCAGCCGCTGCCCGACTTTCCGCAGGACTGCTCGGCGTTTGCCGTGAGCGACGCCGAGCTGCAGTCGCTCGTGGCCTCGAACGACATCTTCCCGTTCAACTTCCGCAGGATTCCGTTCCAGGCGCAGCTCACCGTTTCGCTGCCCATCTTCCAGGGCTTCGGCCGCGAGCGGCAGGTGGCGCAGGCCGCGGCGCAGTATCAGGACGCCGTCAATCAGCGGCGGGCCGAGGAACTCAGGCTGCGCACGGCGGTCACGTCCGCCTACGACGCCCTGCGCACCTCGCACCGTGTGGTCGAGATCGAGGAACGGAACCGCGAGGTGGCGCGAGAGCAGCTCGACCTGGCACGGCAGCGCTACCGTCTGGGCGCGGACAACTTCCTGACTCTGCTCGACGCGCAACGCACGATGGCCGACGCGGAGCGGGCGTATCTGGACGCCGTCTACACGTTCCACGTGCAGCTCGCCGCGCTGGAGCAGGCCGTGGGGCGCCGGCTGCGGCCCGACAGCGAGCCGGGCCCCGGGGGCGCCGGGGCGGAGGCGGCCCGGTGAGCGGGCGGTGCGTTCTGTCTGCCGGCGCCGAAAACGGTCCGGAGCCGGCAGGATCACGATCAACGACGGCGCGCCCGGCGCGTCGGTCTTCAACCGTTCGAGGTACCTGACGCGTGGACATCATCCGCGACACCAAGCCTCAGAAGCGCAAGCGCACGCTGCGTTACGTGGTCGCCGCGATCGTGCTGACCGCCATCACGTTCGGCCTGCGTTCGCTCAAACCGGCCGCGCCGAGCGTGGAGCGCGCCACGATCTGGACCGACACGGTCGAGTTCGGGACGATGGTCCGGCAGGTGCGGGGGCCGGGTACGCTCGTGCCCGAGCAGCGGCGCTGGATCACGGCGGTCACCGCCGGCCGGGTCGAGCAGATCATGATCCTGCCCGGCACCGAGGTCGACGAGAACACCGTCATCGTCAAGATGAGCAACCCCGACGTCGAGGTTCAGCTGCTGCAGTCGCAGCAGCAGCTTTCCTCGGCCGAGGCGGCGCTCATCAGCCTGCGCTCGAACCTCGAAACCCAGCGTCTCACCCAGGCGGGCATCGTGGCGCAGACCCGCACCGCCTACAACAACGCGCTGCGCGAGCACGCCACCAACCAGCGGCTCTACGACACCAACCCCGAGCTGGTGGCGGCCACGGAGCTGGCGCGCACGCGAGACGCGGTGCAGGAGCTCGAGGAGCGCCTGCGCCTGGAGGAGGAGCGCCTGCGCGTGCTGGAGGAGTCGGTCGAGGATCAGCTCCGGGCGCAGCGCACGCAGATCGAGCGGCTGCGCAGCATCGTGGAGTTCAACCAGGCGCGGGTGGAGTCGCTCGAGGTGCGGGCCGGCGTGCGGGGTGTGCTGGCGGAGCTGCCGCTCGACGAGGGCCAGTGGGTGCAGTCGGGGGCCACCCTGGCGCGTGTCGTCCAGCCGGGGCGCCTCAAGGCCGAGATCCGCATCACGCAGACGCAGGCGCAGGACATCGCGGTCGGCCAGGTGGCCTACATCGACACGCGCAACGACACGATCGAGGGACGCGTAGTGCGCATCGACCCGGCGGTGCAGAACGGCACGGTCACCATCGACGTGGCGCTGCCCGACTCGCTGCCGCGCAGCGCTCGCCCCGACCTGAGCGTGGACGGCAACGTCGTCATCGAGCGCCTCGACGACGTGATCTACGTCAACCGCCCCATGTTCGGGCAGGCCAACAGCCGGGTGGGGATCTTCCGCCTGACGCCCGACGGCGAGTTCGCCGAGCGCGTGAACGTGCTGCTGGGCGCCAGTTCGGTGAACGAGATCGAAGTGCGCGAAGGACTGCAGCCGGGCGACATCGTGATCCTGTCGGACATGTCGCAGTGGGACGGCTTCGACCGGGTCAAGTTGAAGGGTTAGCGACGGAAACGACGAACGGAGGGGAAGGGACGATGGACAACGGCGTCGATCAGGGCCGGGGGAACGGGCACGGACAGAGCCTCATCCACCTGGAAGGGCTGAGTAAGGTCTTCTACACCGAAGAAGTCGAGACCCACGCCCTCTCGGACATCAACCTCGACATCAAGAGCGGCGAGTTCGTCTCGATCGCGGGCCCCTCGGGCTGCGGAAAGACGACGCTGCTCTCGATCCTGGGACTGCTCGACTCGCCGACGGGCGGCGTGTACCTGCTCGACGGCGAGCCGGTCGAGAACCTGACGGCGAGCCAGCGGGCGAAGATCCGCAACCAGGCGATCGGGTTCATCTTCCAGGCGTTCAACCTGATCGG
>RFGQ01000240.1 GCA_003695865.1 Gemmatimonadota bacterium
CGGCGGGGTCGGTCCAGGCGATCGCCGCCCCGGTGCGGGTCCGGCGGTCGCGCGGGTCGTCGGACGCGCAGGCGGCGCAGTCGCAGGCGATGACGGGGATCCCCGCGCTGGTCCCGGTGCCGAGGAAGAGGAACCGCATCGGGGCAGAGGATAGGGCGGGCGAGACCGATCGCCGCCTGGGATCAGAACAGCGGGGCGCCCGCGTAGGGCCTGCCCTCTCGCTCGAACTCGAGCCACCGGGGGATCCACACGCCGCGCCCATCATCCCACTGGAACCAGAACGCGATCACGGCGTCGGAGCCGTCGGCGTAGCGTGCGGGGATGACGAGCCCGAACAACGAGCGCCGCTCGGCGTCGGGCGCATTCGGGAATTGAAACGGGCTTGTACGCATCTGAACTGCGCCGCTCCCAAGCCTGGACGACATTCGCCGTACAGCCTGGCCGTCACGCCCGACGACGGTCTGCTCCGCCGCTGATTCGAGCGTGGCGGACGAGCAGATGAACGCGACAAGCCTGTCTCGCTCATCCGACGGCGGCCACCGTCTCTCATTGAATTGCTGCGCTTCCGGGGACGGGAAGGCGCCGCCCCAATGACCGACGAGAGCCCTCAGCTCATCCAGGCCGACCCCCTCAAGGTAAGCACCGAGGAACGCGGCAGACTGCTCAATCATCGCGGCCCGTTGTTTATCGGTGAGCGACAGAAAGGTGTCATCATCGGTTAACGACGACAACAGTGATGCACGGATATCAGATCCATCGGTTATGTCTGCGCCTTTGGTCGTGACGCCACGCTCGTCGGACTCGAACAGGCGCAGGGCGAAGGGCGTATCGGCGCCGGTGACAGCGCGATCTCGGAACACCAGGAGGGCTGCGGCGGCGACGATGACGAGACCGACCAGGGAGACGACAAAGATCTGGATCGCGCGGTGGTTCTGCACGACGGCGTGTCTCAATCCACGATCCCCGTGCCGTCGCAGCCGTCGCACGGCGCGCCACGTGCGGGCAACGAGCATGTGGGAAGCCAGCTGCCATCCTCGAGTTGCCAGTATGTGTATATCACATCCTGTGTCCCTGCCCCACGGCATGCAACGCGCCAAACGATCGTTCCGTCAGGGTACGCCCACAGCGTATCACAACAACAACCGCCACCGCAGTCGGACACGTGGCGAACACCGTCAATCCAGACGGAGCAGACGCCGGTGCAGAGCTCTCCCGGCTCGGCGTCGTCGGCGCGGGCTGTGAACGAGAACGACGCGAACAGGGCGGCTGCCAGGGCGAGAATCACGAGCGCAGCGAATGCCGTCATTGATGAAGCATTGGGTTTGGCCACGGTTCTTTCTCCCTGTCTTCGTCGGTCCACAGTGATGCTCGAATCTGTGACGCTGTCACTTGGTGAAGTCCCGGCCCAGCACGCCGTGGAGTGTTTGGATGAGCGGGCGCGCCGGGATGAGGCTCGGCGGATTCGGCGCCGGGGGGATGGCGTTGGCGAGAATGCGGGTGTCGGCGTGACCGTCTGCAAAGGCGATGGGTGTCGGCGCCAGGTCGGGGGCGGTGTTCGAGTGGCGCGCCGCGACGCCCGCGGGAGTCTCGACGAGCAGCGCCTTGGCGCCCGGATGGGCGGCGCCCTCGGGGCGCTGGGCGCGCCACAGATTCGGAGAGCGCATACCCGGATCCTGGCCGAAATAGGCGGGCGACGCCATAAAGGCGTGGGAGAAGTGATAATGCGCGTGAGTGATCCACACCGGGATCCGATCATCGCTCGGCGGCGTGTCCGATGGTGGATCCAGCGAAGGGCTGAACCACGCCTCGGTCCACGGATCGTCGCCGACCGAGATCAGATAGAGATTCCAATTGACCTCATTGGCGAAGTAATAGAACGCGATCCCGCCGCCTTGGGGAAAGGTGAGTCGCGGGTAGAGCGCCGGATCGTCACCGCCGAAGCGAACGCCATCGTCTTGTCGGCCGAGAGGGGCGGCGGCGACCGGAAAGACGCCGTGCTCCGCGGCGTGCGCGAAGAATCGTTGTGAATTGGTGTTGAGCCGACTCAGGGAGACACTGTCACCGGCCGCCCGGCGGACGCCAACGATCGCAGGAATGCTGAAGCTGAGAAGCGCCGCAACGACACCAATGGCGACGAGGAGCTCGACCAGCGTGACCCCGCCGCGATGACCCCGGCGGGGCCCGGCGGTCCGAGCCGCCGAGATCCGCTGGCCCGAGCATGAGACGACCGATCGGTTCGGCTTCTGCATCGAGGAGCCTCCGTGATTCTTACCTTACACCCCCCGTCCGAGTGTCAAGGATGATCCCGGCGAATACTGGCAAACCACCGCTCAGGGGATCCGTCGGTCGTGGAGAACACCCTGGGCGGGGTCGGCGTACAATCGGCCCCCGGGTCCCCGTCGTGCCGGGCGGGCCGTCATGGGCGTGCCCGGCCGCGGGGGCGCACCTCTGGCCTGACCCGAGTGTTGGAGCGAACCTGAGCATGAGCACTGTCGCGACCGACCCGACGCCCCCCACGCCGGACGCCGAGTTCGTGGAGCACATCGCCGAGCCCGTCTTCGAGGAGACGGGGGACGTCCGCGAGCGCAAG
>RFGQ01000241.1 GCA_003695865.1 Gemmatimonadota bacterium
CCCGGAGGGAGCCCGATCGGCGAGCCGACGCGGTTCGTGATCGGTGTCGTCGCCAATCAGGGGGCCGTGGACGAGGGGCGCGAACTCGAGCGCTTCATGTGGAAGGTGGACGCTGGCGCGGAGTTCGTGGTCACGCAGCCCGTGTTCGACCCCGCCCGCCTGCGGGCGTTTCTGGAGCGCACGGCCGAGTGGCCCGTGCCCGTGATCGCGGGCCTCTGGCCGCTCACCTCGCTGCGGAACGCCGAGTTCCTGGCCAACGAGGTACCGGGCGTCCACGTGCCGGAGCGGGTGTTGCGGCGCATGGAGCTGGCCCAGGCCGAGAGCCGTGAGGCGGCCGAGGCCGAGGGCGTGCGCATCGCCCTCGAGGCGTACCGCGAGGTCGCCGACATCGTGGCCGGCGTCCACATCACGGCCCCCGGGGGCGACGTCTCTCGGGCTCTGGCGGTGCTCGAAGGGGTCGACGCGCTCGGCTGACCTCGCCGCGGCGGGTCCCGTTCGGCGGGTCCTCGTCGGGCGCGGCCGGAGCCCGGCCACCGACCGGGTCCGCCTCCGACTCACCTAGCCCGCAGGCCGCATCCGGAAGTCGTACCACGCGATGGTTCCGGCGCGGACCTCGACCGGCTGCGCCTCGACGCGGAAACCGCGCGCGAACACTTCCACCGGCATGTCCACGCCGGGTGGAACCGCACAGAAGAGGTAGGCGCCGCCCGCGTCCGTGACCGTCACCTGCGCGTCCCCCCCGTCCGGAGGAAGCAGGCGCACCCGCGCGCCGGCCACGGGCTCACGACCCCGCCGGGTGCGCACCACGCCCACGAGGATGCCGTGGCCGGGGCGCAGGCGGCCCCGGCAGGCCGGTACGATGCCCCGCCGCAGCCGCTCGTTCACCGCCAACGCGTCCGAGATGTCGCGGAGGTTTGCAAGGGAGGTGGGCGGCAGTTCCATGCGGAACGCTACCTGCTCGCCCGCCCCCACCTCGAGGGAGGGCGAGGTGATGTCGGCGTACCCCTCGCGGCGCACCGAGAGCAGGTAGAGGCCGGCCTCCGGCGCGCGCAGGCGGAACCGCCCCGCCGCGTCGCTTCGCGCCGAGTCGTAGGTGGCTCCCAGCGTGTCGTGCAGCCAGAGGCGCGCCCCCTCCACACCCACCCCCGTGCGCAGGTCGACCACCACGCCGTCGATTTCCTGCGCGCGGGCCGCGGGCCCGAGCGCAAGTGCCGCCAGGGCGGCGAGCCCCGCGAAGAGCCGCGGCGCACACTCTGACCGGCACCGCGTGCGGGTGTGGTCCCGCCCGCCACTCATACGCGCTCCAGAATGTCGGCGAGTCGGCGTTCCACGTTCCGGTGACCCAGGTTGCTCACGTAGACGTGCCTGGCGCCGGCCGCGCGCAGGGCGCGGATCGTTCGCGCGCACACCTCTTCGGGGCTCACGCCGGCCTCGAACTCGCGGCTGAGGGCCTCGGCCGGCACGGGAAAGAAGTCGCCCAGCACCTCGAGCGTGCGCGGGTTGGCGGAGCGGTAGAAGAACACGCCGAAGGCGCCGGGCAGCGTCATGCCACGGCGGTCGGCCTCGTCGAGGAACGCCTCCACGCGCGCGATCGAATGGTGCGATACCACCTGGGTCAGGTAGAAGTCGGCGCAGAAACCCCGGTCGAGCATGAAGCCCACCTGTTCGGCCACCGGCCGGTGGGGGTTGGCCCACCCGCCCAGCGCCAGTTCGGGCCGCCGCTCGCGGATGAGGCGCCGAAGGTCGGCGGCATGGGGGACGCAGCGGGGCGGGCCGACCGAGCGGTCACCCCCGAGCACGACCAGGGTCTCGAACCCCAGCGACGCGGCACGGTCCGCGTAGAGCAGGCAGTACTCGCGGGTGTGCTTGCAGGTGAGGAACGGTACGAGCCGCGAGCGCGGCGCGTCGGGCCCCAGGTTGGTCGCGAGGTGCGCGAGGTTCTCCTCTTCGGCCGTGCCGACCGCGTCGTCGGTGAGGCACACGAAGCGGTCGCGGCGAGCGAGCCGTTGCACGGAATGGTAGACGTCGATCCACGCGTCCATGCCGTCCGGGCCCGCCAGGTCGGCCCGCGGCGGGCGGAGTTCGACCGCGACCAACGGCTCCGCGGCCCGCAGCCGCTCGACCAGACCCGCCCGCCGCTCGCCCGCCAGCGACGGCTCGAGCGAACCCGTACGCGCTCTCACCCGGCTCGCTCCACGTCGTCGGGTGCGGAGGGCAACGCCCCGGTCAACACCTCGTGCCCCTCCGCCGTGACCAGCACGTCGTCCTCGACGCGCACACCGATGCCCTCGAACGCCTCCGCCCTGCCTTCCGTGCCCCCCGGCAGCACGTAGAGCCCGGGCTCCACGGTCAGCACCATCCCCGGCTCCAACGGCCGCGGAGCCCCTCCGAGGGCGTAGTCGCCCACGTCGTGCACGTCCAGCCCGAGCCAGTGCGAGGTCTGGTGGGGGAAGAACGCCTTGTAGGCCTCGGTCTCGACGATCTCGTCGCGATCCCCCTCGAGCAGGCCCAACTCGACCATGCCGTCCACGAGCACCGCGAGGGCGGCGTCGTGCACGTCGGCCACGGGCCGCCCGGGCGCCACGGCGGCGAGCGCGGCCTGCTCGGCCCGCCACACGACTTCGTAGACCGCGCGCTGTTCCGGCGTGAAGCGCCCCGAGGCGGGCACCGTCCGTGTGATGTCGCCGGCGTAGAAGTCGACCTCGGCCCCGGCGTCGACCAGCACCAGGTCTCCTTCGCCGATCCGGGCCGCGTTGTCCACGTAGTGCAGCACGCAGGCGTTGGCGCCCGAGCCGACGATCGTCTCGAAGGCGGGCCCCCGCCCCCCTTCCCTGCGGAAGCAGCCGTCGATGGCGGCCTGGACC
>RFGQ01000242.1 GCA_003695865.1 Gemmatimonadota bacterium
GCGTGCAGCGGCCCCACGCGGTCGTCCGAAATCACCGCGTAGCGGTGCGCGGGCGCCCGCTCGGCGAGCAGCTCCGCCGCCCCTTCGGGTACCAGGCCGGGGCCGACCAGCACCTGGTAGCCGCCCCCGCCCGCCTCGACCGCCACGGCCTCGACGCCGCGCGGCGCCCCGCCCACCCCGGGCCGCGAGGCGTCGGTCGCGCGCGTCCGGTCGCCCCCGGTGCTCACGGAACGCCGCCCTCGGCGTGCACGCGCACGGCCGGAGCCTCTCCGACGCTCAGGCGCACACCCGGGCGCCCGTCCACCTCGATCGGCTCGAGCACGGACGGCACGGGCAGGGCGGCCGCGCGCGCACGCACGGCCTCGACGAACCGGTCACGCGACCCGGGCGCGTCCCACACGCTCACCCACACGAGCGCAGGCGCCCCGTCGGCCGGACGGAAGAGCGCGAAGCGGTCGCCGTCCCATCCGCGCGCCAGGGCGCGCGCGGCCTCGTCGCCGTAGAGCCCCTCCAGGAAGATGCCCGTCTCCAGCTCGCCCAGGCCGTCTTCGAGCGCGGGCGCCGGGTCGGCCTCGAGCACGAGGCGTGTCGGCGCGTCGCGCGACTCGGCCCGGTAGCGCTCGGGATGCAACACCTGCTCGGTCGAGGCGGGCAGACGGGCACCGAAGGGGGGCCGGCGTCCGGGCTCGTGCGCCCACACGTCGGCCAGAAACGCCGCCCCGCCCAGGTAGGGAAACAGGAGTGACTCCTGCACCACCCGGGGAGCGGACGCGAGCGCGGGAGAAGCCTCGCGGGCCTCGGCGAGCGACGGGCCGATCGTCCCCATCAGGTCGGGCAGGCGCGTGAGGTCGACGTCCTCGCCCTGCTGGCGCGACAGCATGGCCTCGAACATGACCAGCGTGGCATGGCCCTCCACGGCCGCCGTCGCCGCGGTGGCCGCGTCGTTGCCGCGCGCAGGGTCGGTGATCGAGTCGAGGTCGGTCGCCTGGTCCTGAAGCGCGTGTACCAGTTCGTGCACCAGCAGCGGCTCGAGCACGTCGGGCGACTGGTCGTCCATGACGAACAGGGTGGTCGAGTCGGGATCGTAGAAGCCGCCCACCTGCTCCAGATAGATGGAGCGCAGCAGCGCGCGCAGATCGGTGCCGCGGGGCACCATGCCCAGCAGCTCGTAGACCGTGCCCACGTTCCGCGCGCGCTCGTGCGGGAGCTGCTCGTCGAGCTTGGCGTCGAGGTAGCGCTCCAGCTCGGCCCGGGAGCGGCGCTCGAGCCGCACCGGCCGCGTGAGCTCGAGCCCGGCGCGCCGGGCCAGGTCGGGCAACAGCGCCTCGGCCGCGCGCGCGAGCCGGGCGTCGGAGGAGCGCACCAGCGCGTCCGCGCCGCCGCCGTCGCCACCGGCGGAACAGGCCGCCAACACGACGACGGCGGCGGCGGCGACCACGGGCGCGCGGGCGGGCCGACC
>RFGQ01000243.1 GCA_003695865.1 Gemmatimonadota bacterium
CAACGAAACCATGGTGCGCGCCATCCGCGCCAGCGGCGCCGAGATGGTGACAGTGGCCGTGCGCCGCATCGACCTGGACCGCACCAAGGAAGAGGGCATCCTCTATCATCTGAATCCCGAGGAGTTCTTCCTGCTGGCGAACACGGCCGGGTGCTACACCGCCGAGGACGCGATCCGCTACGCCCGCCTGGCCCGCGCCGCAGGTTTCAACGAGTGGCTCAAACTCGAGGTGATCGGAGACGAGCAGACGCTGCTTCCCGACACCGAGGCCACGCTCGAAGCGGCGCGCGTGCTCGTGGCCGAGGGATTCAAGGTGATGGCCTACACCAACGACGACCTCATCGCCGCGCTCAAGCTCGAAGACGCCGGATGCGTGGCCGTCATGCCGCTGGCCAGCCCGATCGGCAGCGGGCTCGGGGTGGTGAACCCCTACTTCATCCGCGAGATCAAGCGGCGCTGCGAGGTGCCCATCATCGTCGACGCGGGGGTGGGCACCGCCTCGGACGCCTGCGTCACGATGGAGCAGGGCGTGGACGGCATTCTCATGAACACGGCGATCGCCCAGGCGGAAGATCCCGTGCGCATGGCACGGGCCATGCAGTTGGCCACACGGGCGGGACGCCTGGCGTACCTGGCGGGCCGCATGCCGGCCCGCGAGATCGCGGTGCCGTCCTCGCCCACGGAGGGGATGCTCGACTGAACGGCCGACGCGGGTCGGGAGTGACGCCGGGCAGAAGGGCCGCCGCGGCCGTGCTGGCCGCCGTCGGCCGCGGCCGGCGGCTGGACCTGGCGTTCGCCGAGGCGGCGCACGGCCTCGACGACCGGGAGCGGGCCTTCGCCCGCGAGGTGGCCTACGGCGTCGTGCGGCTGCGCGGCCGGCTCGACCACAGGCTGGCGGCCCGCGTGCGCGGCGGACTGGAGCGGCTCGACGCGCCCGTGCTGGACGCCCTGCGCATGGGCGCCTACCAGCTCACGGAGATGTCGGGCGTGCCGGCCTACGCGGCCGTATCGGAGTCCGTGGCCCTGGCCCGCTCGGCCGCGGGCCGCGGCGCCGCCGGCCTGGTGAACGCCGTCCTGCGCGCGCTCGCGCGGGGCGTGCAAGATGGGGAGGCGTTCCCCGACCGGGACGCCGACCCGCTCGGTTGGGCGAGCACGTGGGGCTCGCACCCGCGCTGGCTCGTCGAGCGCTGGGCGGAGCGTTGGGGCGCGGCGGCCGCGCTCGCGCTGGTCGAGGCGAACAACGCCGTGCCGCCCCTCACGCTGCGGCCGCTGGGCGATGTGGCCGCCGCGCGGCGCGCGCTCGAGGCCGCGGGCGCGCAGGTCGACG
>RFGQ01000244.1 GCA_003695865.1 Gemmatimonadota bacterium
CGCTCGCCGTCGCGCAGCACGACCACCTGCACGCGGTCGCCCGGCGCGTGCTCGCGCAGCGCGTACGTATACGCGTAGAGGTCGGTCACCGGCTTGCCGCCGAACGAGACGATCACGTCGCCCGCCCGCAGGCCGGCGTGCGCCGCGGGGCTGCCCTCGCGCACGCCGGTCAGGCGTACGCCCTCCACGTCGTCGCCGGCCGCCATATCGGGAATCGACCCGAAGTAGGGTCCGTACCCCCGGCTGGCCTCGGCCGGCGCCTCGGGCTCGCCGGTCGGATCGGCGGGCGCCGTGGGCGTGCCCGCGCCCTCGATCAGGGTGGGCGTGACCTCGCCGTAGCTCAGCCGCCCGACCACGTCGCCGACCAGGCCCGCGACCGTGCGCAGACCCTCCTCGTCGATCTTCTCCCAGTCGTCCGTCGGGCGGTGGTAGTCTTCGTGCGTGTTCGTGAAGAAGTGGAGCACCGGGATGCCCGCGCCGTAGAAACTCGAGTGGTCACTGGGTCCGTATCCGTCGGGGACCATGGCGAGCGTGAGGCCCCGCTCCGCGGCGAGGCGCTCGAGCAGCTCGGGCCACTCGCGGGCCGTACCCGTGCCGAACACGGTGAGGCGACCGTCGCGTAGGCGTCCCACCATGTCCATGTTGATCATTGCGACCGCCCGCGCGAGCGGGATCGTGGGATCGCGCACGAACCGGCCCGAACCCCACAGGCCGCGCTCCTCGCCCGTGAAGGCCACGAACACCACGGTACGCTCGGGCGCGGCGTGGAGCGACGCGAGGCGGCGCGCCACCTCGATGAGCGCCGCCGTCCCCGAGGCGTTGTCGTCGGCCCCGTTGTGGACCGCGTGCGCGCCCGGGGCGAGCGAGCCCTCGCCGCCCCAGCCCAGATGGTCGTAGTGCGCACCGACCACGATCACCTCGCGCATGCGCTCGGGGTCGTGGCCGGGCAGCACGCCCACCACGTTGCGCGCCTCGACCCGGCGGGGGCGCACCTCGACCATGACTTCGGCACGGGCGCCGGATTCGGCCAGGGCGCGCACGCGGTCGGCCGCGGCACCCCGCACGGCCGCGACCGGAATGCCCGCGGCCGGACGGTTCTCGGCGGCCGGGTCGGGGAGCGCGGCGCCGTCGGGCAGCAGCACCAGCAGCGCCGCAGCCCCGCGTTCCGCGGCCATGCGGGCCTTGAAGTGCGGGTCCGCCGCCATCGACCGCCCGGTGGGAGAGCCGGGGTCGCCGTCCTCGACGACGACGATGCGGCCTTGCAGGTCGCGTCCACCGAAGGGATGGTCCGGGTCGTCGGCCGGCGCCACGGCGTGGCCGGCGTAGACCAGGGCCGCCTCGACCCTGCCCGTGGACGCGAAGCCGAACGGCATCCAGTCCTCGCCCAGCGCGAGCGACGAGCCGGCCCGCAACAGGTTGTGCGTGCCCAGTTCGCTGCCCGAGCGGACCGGGAAGGTCTGGAACCAGCCGCCCTCCTCTCCGCCCGGCTGCAGGCCCGCCTCTGCGAAGGCGCCGGCGATGTAGTCGGCCGCGCAGCGCTCGCCGCGGGTGCCCACCTCGCGCCCTTCGAGCGCGTCGTCGGCCAGGTAGCGCACGTGGCGGAGTGGCCCGTCGAGCCCACCCGCCACGGCCTCGACGGCAGGGCAGTCCTGTGGGGCCTGTCCCCACACGGGGCGCACCGTAATTCCCCCGTCGACGAGGAGGGCGGCCGCGGCTAGGATTAGCGGTACCCCGGGCACGGGCCGCGCGGGGCGTGGACGTGGAGCCTTCGCGGCCTCGAAGGAGCGTACGGCGGGCCCGGGCGTCGGCTCTATCTGGATCGGCGTCATCGTCGGTCTTCGTTCAACGAATCAGGAGTTCTTCACGATGGCGTGGAATATACCCGTTCGGACCGCCGTGGTCCTGCTGGGCGCGTTCGCGGCGACCGCCGCGGGGCCCCGCGCACCCGACGCGCGGCCCGTACCCACGAATCCCGACGAGCCCCGTCTGGCCAACGTCCGACAGCTCACGTTCGGTGGGGAGAACGCCGAGGCGTACTTTGCTTTCGACGGCACGAAGCTCATCTACCAGTCGACGCCCCGGGGCGCGGAGTGCGACCAGATCTTCGTGATGAATCTGGACGGATCGGACAAGCATATGGTGAGCACCGGCGAGGGCCGCACCACGTGCTCGTACTTCTATCCCGACGGCGAGACGATCCTCTATTCGTCGACTCACCACTACGACCGCGCCTGCCCGGCCACGCCGGACTTCTCGCGTGGATACGTGTGGCCGATCTATCCCACCTTCGACATCTTCGTCGCCGACGCCGACGGCTCGAACCTGCGCCAGCTCACCCATGAGTTCGGCTACGACGCCGAGGCGACGTTCTCGCCGGTGGGCGACCGCATCGTGTTCACGAGCATGCGGGACGGCGACCTCGACATCTATTCGATGGCGCCCGACGGGTCGGACGTGCGCCGGCTCACCCACGAGCTCGGCTACGACGGCGGTCCGTTCTTCAGCCCCGACGGCTCGAAGATCGTGTTCCGCGCGAACCGGCCGAAGACCGACGAAGAGCGCGAGGATTACCTGGCGCTGCTGGGGCAGGGGCTCATCCGGCCCAGTGCGCTCGAGATCTACGTCATGGACGCCGACGGTTCGAACGTGCGCCAGCTCACCCACAACGGCGCTGCGAACTTCGCCCCGTATTGGCATCCCTCGGGCGAGAAGATCATTTTCAGCTCGAACATGGACGACCCGCGGGGCCGCGACTTCGAGCTGTACATGATCAACGTCGACGGCACCGGCCTCGAGCGCATCACCCACTCGCCCGGCTTCGACGGCTTTCCCGTGTTCAGCCCGGACGGCACGAAGCTCGTGTGGGGCTCGAACCGGATGCACGAGCGCGAGGGAGAGACGAACGTCTTCATTGCCGACTGGGTGGAGTCGCCGGGCGGCTGAGCACCGCTACGCCGTGGCGCACCGGCCCGTGTCGCCCGGCGGACGAACTGGTTACGGGTCCGCGCCGCGCCGACGGGCTTGCGGCGCGGCCCTGGTGCGTCAGGGGAGCCGCACCAGAAAGTCGGCCAGGATCCGGTAGGTGAGGCCCCACACGGTCTCACCGTACACGTTGAAGCACGGAAAAGAGCGGGGGCCGCCGGGCGCCATGATCCGGGTCGTGCCGCGCGCTTCAGGCGAGCGCAGCAGAGGCACCGGCACCCAGAGAACGCTCTCCACCTCGGCCGAATTGACCCAGGCTTCCGAGTCGGGGGCGGTGGCGAACACGAAGGGCGCGATGACGATGCGTGGGAGCCGGGGGCCGCCGGGCTTCGCCGGTCCGAGCGCACCGAGCACGGCCCCGGGGTCGAGGCGCAGTCCGGTCTCTTCGTGCGTCTCGCGCACCGCGGTGTGGACCAGAGAGGGATCTCCATCGTCCCTTCGCCCTCCGGGCAGCGCCATGTGGCCCGACCAGGGGTCGTGTTCGGAGCGGGCCCGCTTGATGAGCAGCAGATCCGGCTCGTCGCGCATGCGCAGCACCAGCGACACAGCCGCCTGCGCGTGGTTGTGGGAGGCCGCGCCCGGGAGCAGGGCCGATTCCGGGAGGGCCGACTCGAGCCGCGCTCTGAGACGCTGCAGGCGCGGGTCGGCGTCGGGTCCGAGCACGTTCATACGCCCGTCCGGTCGGGGCCCCAGATCACCTTGTGGAGCTGCACCTGCATGCGCACGGGTAGACGGTCTTCGAGAATCCACGCGGCGAGCGCCTGAGGGTCGAGGCTGCCCCACACCGGCGACAGCAGAAGCGCGCCGAGCGTCCCCTCCCGTATCCGCTCGTCGAGGCCACGGGCGGCGATGACCTCGCGGGTCCAGTCGTAGTCGGTCCGGTCGGCGAGGACGAACTTCACCTCGTCCCGCTCGGTGAGGTGCGCGAGGTTCTCCCAGCGGTTGCGGGCCACCTCGCCCGACCCGGGGCACTTGAGGTCCATGATGCGGTGGGCGCGCGGGTCTACCCCCGATACGTCGACGGCCCCGGAGGTCTCGACGAGCACCGTGAAGCCCGCGTCGGCCAGACGCTCGATGAGCGTAAACGCGCCCGGGTGGACGAGCGGCTCACCCCCGGTGACCTCGACCAGCGGCGTGCCGATCTCGTGCGCCCGCTCCACGATCTTCGCGATGGTCATGCGTTCCCCGCCGTGGAACGCATATTCGGTGTCGCACCAGACGCAGCGCAGCGGGCAGCCCGTCAGGCGCACGAAGGTGCACGGTCGCCCCGCCCAGGTGGACTCACCCTGGATCGAGTGGAAGATCTCGGTGACGCGCAGAAAGCGTCCGTGCTCATCGCTCATACCGCCGAGGCCTCAGCCCTTCCGCCCGTCGCGCCGGCCCCCCGGCCACAGGAAGCCGAGCTTCGACTCCTGCACGACGGATCCGGCGAGGAACAGGACGTTGGCGGGCCGCTCGGCGAGCCGCCGCATCAGATAGGGATACCAGTGCTCGCCGAACGGCACGTACACGCGCATGCCCCAGCCCTCGTCGACGAGCCGTGTCTGCAGATCGCGGCGCACGCCGTAGAGCATCTGGAACTCGAAGCGGTCGGGAGCGATACCCTCGGCGCGGGCGAACTCGACGGTGGCCCGGATCATGGCCTCGTCGTGGGTCGCGATGGCGGGGAAGTTGCCCTCCCGCAACAGCATCCGCATGAGCCGGACGAAGTTGCGATCGACCTCGTGCCGGTCCTGGAACGCGACTTCGGGAGGCTCGGCGTAGGCGCCCTTGCAGAGCCGCACGCGGGCGCCCAGCTCGATCATGCGCCGCACGTCCGATTCGGTGCGTTTGAGGTAGGCCTGCAGCACCACCCCGATGTCGCGCCAACCGTCCGCCCAGAGCTTCTCGAAGGCGTCGAGCGTGCGTTGGGTGTAGTCCGACGACTCCATGTCGAAGCGGATGAACACGCCGGTCTGGCGCGCGCGCTCGAGCACACGCCCCAGGTTCTCGGCCAGGAACGCGTCGTCGATCGCCTGGCCGAGCTGCGTGAACTTGAGCGAGACGTTGCCCTCGAGTCCTTCGGCGTGGATGCGCTCGATGACCTCCAGGTAGCGGTCGGCGGCTTCGGTGGCCGTGGCGCGGCTCTTCTCGGCCTCGCCCAGATAGTTGGCGGTCGTGCGCAGCCCCTGTGCGTTGGCTTCGCGTACGGCGGCGATGAGCTCTTCGACGGTCTCGCCCGGCACGAAGCGGCGGCTCATGGCGCGCAGCGGGGTGCCGGTGACGAGCTTCTTCGCCGTCGGCGACTCGCTCAGATGGATCAGCCCGTTTCGCAGTAGCATGGCGTTCGCGGTCCCCTGCGGGACATCGATGTCGTGACTCAGGCCCGACGGGCGTCGTCGCCGGCGCCGCCGGCTGTCTCGACGGCCCGGTCGAGCAGTTCCTTCACACGGTCGAGCGGCAAGCGGCCCAACGCCTCGAGCACCTGGTCGCGTCCGGCCGCACGCACGAGCACGTCGGTCTGCACGTGACCGACGATGCCCAGCCCCGTCGCGGCCCAGCGCGGAAAGACCAGGTAGCCGACGTACGGTGCCGACGGATCTTCGGGGTCGCCTTCCACCTCGAGCGACACCGTGTAGGGGTGGCCGTCGGCGCCTTCGAACGCGGGCGGGCGGCTGTGCACCGTGAAGTAGCCTCCCAGCGTGGCGTCTTCGGGAGCGTCGCCCGTGCCGTTCCGCTCATGTGACTCCATGCGGCCTCCGAGGGTCGGTTGCCTGGCGCCGCCAGCCCGCGCGCTCGCGGAACCCGGCACCAAGGTAGGCGCTCGGGGCGCGCGATTGAAGCTGCCCGGGGGGCGGGGCGGCAGGTCGTGGACGCGGAGAGAGGCGGTGGACCTTCGCCGCAGCGCTTTCGCGCGGACGCCAGAAACATAGACTTAGCGAATTGCCCGGGTGTGATCGACGCGCCTGTGACCATCCCGACGTGACGAGTGAGATGGACGAAGCGAGCGAAAAGGCAGGTGAGGATTGGGTCGAGCATCTCGACCCAGAAGAGGCCGGCGCGGAGGGTGCCGGCGCCGCCGTGAGCGACGCGGTGGATGGGGGGCACGCCGGGGGCGATCACGGCTCCGAGGATCTCAAGGTGCTCGCCCTTGCGGCCCTCGGGGTGGTGTTCGGCGATATCGGCACGAGCCCCATCTACGCGCTGCGTGAGTCGCTGCACCCTGGGCACGGCGTCACGGCGTCGCCCGAGAACGTCGTGGGCGTGCTCTCGTTGATCTTCTGGTCGCTGATCCTGGTGATCAGCATCAAGTACCTCGGGCTGGTGATGAAGGCCGACAACCGCGGCGAGGGCGGCATCATCGCACTCACGGCCCTTGTGTCGCCGCCGTCCGAGACGCCCACGGGACGTCGGAAGTGGCTCGTGCTGGTGGGGCTTTTCGGTGCGGCGCTCCTCTACGGCGACAGTATGATCACACCGGCGATCTCGGTGTTGTCCGCGGTCGAGGGGCTCGAGGTGGCGACGCCCGTCTTCCAGCCGTACGTGATTCCGATCACCATCGGCATCCTCATCGCCCTGTTCGCGTTCCAGTCGCGCGGTACGGCGGGCATCGGGGCCATCTTCGGGCCCGTGATGTTGGTATGGTTCGGCACGCTGGCCCTGTTGGGCCTGCTGCACATCGCCGATCATCCCGACATTCTCGGCGCTCTGAGCCCCCACCACGCGGTGTCGTTCTTCGCGCGCAACGGCGCGGCCGGGATCATCGTGCTGGGGTCCGTGTTCCTGGTGGTCACGGGCGGAGAAGCCCTGTATGCCGACATGGGGCACTTCGGGCGGCGGCCCATCCGCCTCACCTGGTTCGCCGTGGTGCTGCCCTGTCTGATGATCAACTACCTGGGGCAGGGCGCGCTGGTGCTCGCCGAGCCCGAGGCGATCGAGTCGCCGTTCTTCCTGCTGGCGCCACGCTGGGCGCTCTACCCGCTCGTGACGCTCACCACCGCGGCTACGATCATCGCCTCGCAGGCGGTGATCTCGGGCGCATTCTCCCTGACCCGTCAGGCCATCCAGCTCGGGTACCTGCCGCGCCTGCGGGTGGACCACACGTCCGAGGAACAGATCGGCCAGATCTACATGCCGGCCGTCAACTGGGCGCTCATGCTCGCCTGCATCGGGCTGGTGCTGGGCTTCGGCTCGTCGAGCCGCCTGGCGGCCGCGTACGGGGTCGCGGTGACCACCGATATGGTGTTCACCACGCTGCTGTTCGCCGTCGTCGCCGCCGCGCGCTGGAAGTGGCCGGCGATCTGGGTGGGGCTGCTGGTGACCGCGCTGCTCACGATCGACTTCGGCTTCTGGTTCGGCAATGTGGGCAAGATCCCGCACGGCGGGTGGTTCCCGCTCGCGGTGGCGGGTCTGGTGTTCGTGATCATGACCACGTGGAAGACGGGCCGGCGGCTGCTGGCCGAGCGCCTGCGCGATCGACGGGTGCCCTCGGTGATGTTCGTCGACGATGTGCGCCGCAACAGCCCACACCGCGTGCCGGGCACCGCCGTCTACATGGACTCGAACCCCACAGGCACGCCGATGGCCCTGCTGCACAACCTCAAGCACAACAAGGTGTTGCACGAAAAGGTCATCTTTCTGACCGTGCAGAACCACGAGATTCCCTACGTCGACGAGGCCGAGCGGGTCACGGTCGAGGACCTGGGCGAGAACATCTTCCGTGTGATCATCCACGTGGGCTTCGCCGAGAGTCCCAACGTGCTCAAGGCGCTTCAGGAAGCGAGCACCGACGGCGAGTCGTTCGCCCCGCAGCGGACCTCGTTCTTCCTGAGCCGCGAGACGCTCATCCCGAGCCGAAAGCCTGGCATGGCGCGGTGGCGCAAGCGCATCTTCGCCTTGATGGCGCGAAACGCGCAGAGTCCCACCAACTACTTCCGCATTCCGGCCAACCGGGTCGTCGAGTTGGGGATGCAGGTCGAAGTCTGATCGTGATCCCGACCGCGTCCGGGTTCGGACCCGCCCGGCCTGTAGCGGATCGGGGGCGAGGCCGGCAGAGATGAAGGCAGTCGTTTTTTCGGAGTTCGGCGGCCCGGAGGTGCTCCGGGTGGCCGACGTGCCCACGCCCGAGCCGGGACCAGGCGAGGTGCGCGTGAAGGTGCACGCCGCTTCGCTCAACCACCTGGACCTGTGGGTAAGGCGCGGCCTGCCCATCGAGATCACCATGCCGCACATCGGGGGCTCGGATGTGGCGGGCGTGGTCGACGCGGTGGGAGCCGGCGTGGAGGGCGTGGTGCCGGGCACCCGCGTGGTCGTGGATCCGTCTCTGGACTACGACTGGTACGAGGGCGAGCCGCGGGGGCCGGGTATCGACGACCCTCCGTTGCGGTTGATCGGAGAGCACACGCAGGGCGGCTTCGCCGAGTACTGCGTCGTGCCGGCGCGCAACGTCGTGCAGCTTCCCGATCACGTCTCGTACGAGACGGCGGCCGCCGCGGGGCTGGTGTTCGTCACCGCCTGGCACGCGCTCATCGGGCGGGCGGGTCTGAAAGCGGGGGACTGCGTCCTGATCACCGGCGCTTCGGGCGGCGTATCGACCGCCGCGATCCAGATCGCGCGGCATGCGGGCGCCTACGTCTACGCAGTGACCAGTGGGCCCGACAACGTACGCCGGGTACGCGAACTGGGCGCCGATCTGGTCTACGACCGCCTCGAAGTGGACGACTGGAGCACTGCCGTCTGGAACGACACCGAACGGCGCGGCGTCGACATCGCGCTGGACTCGGTGGGGGGACCGGTGTTCGCGTCCTGCCTGCGGGCGCTCGGCGTGGGGGGCCGGCTCGTCACCTATGGCGGGACCGCGGGCCCCCGGATAGAGGCCGACGTGCGACTGCTGTTCTGGAAGCAGCTCTCCATCATGGGCTCCACGATGGGTTCGCCGGCCGAGTTCCGGCGGGTGATGCGCCTGGTCTTCGAAGGCGCGTTCGCGCCCGTGATTCACGAGGTGATCCCGCTGGAAGACCTGCGCCGCGGGCACGAGATGCTCGAGGGCGGTGAGGTGTTCGGCAAACTGGTGGTGCGCCCATGAGCGGCCGGAGGCACGCGTGGAACTGAAGGCGGCGCAGGCAGCGGTCGACGCCTGGATCTCGCAGTTCGAAGAGGGCTACTGGCCGCCGCTCGCCAACCTGGCGCGTCTGGTGGAGGAGGTGGGCGAACTGGCGCGCATCCTCAACCACGAGTACGGCTCGAAGCCGAAGAAGCCCGACGAAGCGCCTCAGGATCTGGCCGAGGAACTCGCCGACGTGCTGTTCGTGCTCATCTGTCTGGCGAACGAGCGGGGGATCGATCTGGACGAGGCGCTCGCGGGTGTACTGGCCAAGTACCGCACGAGGGACGCGGTGCGCTGGACGCCTCGCGAGTGAGCGAGGCTGCCGGGGTTCTGGCGACCGCCTGCGAGTGGATGCGGGCCGGGCGCGGCGTGGTGCTCGGTACCGTCGCGTCGACCTGGGGATCGGCCCCGCGGCCGGCGGGCAGCCACATCGTGGTCGCCGAAGACGGGGCCTTCACGGGATCGGTGTCGGGGGGATGCGTCGAAGGTGCGGTCGTGCAGGCCGCGCGGGCCATGCCCGCAGGCGCGCCGCCGAGGCTGATGGACTTCGGCGTGAGCGATGCCGAAGCGTGGTCGATGGGACTGGCCTGCGGGGGTCGCATCGAGGTGCTGCTCGAACGCGGGCCCGAAGCCGGGGGGCTTCGCGCGGTCGTCGCCGCCCTCGCGGCGCGGCGCCCGCTCACGCGCGCCGTGCGGCTGCGTGACGGGCGGGCGGAGTGCTTCGATCGGGGCGGGGTGGAGGGGCCCGAGGCGATCCCCGGTACGTCGGCCGCCGTCACGGGCGCCGCGGGAAGCGAGACGCACCGTGCGGAGATCGACGGTGAGTCCTGGCTGCTCCGCCCCTACGAGCCCCCGGTGCGCGTCGTGCTGGTGGGCGCCGTCCACGTGGCACAGGCGCTGGCTGCCGTACTCGCACCTCTCGGCTTCGACGTGCTGGTGGTGGACCCGCGTGGCGCCTTCGCGACTGCCGAGCGTTTTCCGGGCGTGCGGCTCGTCCAGCGCTGGCCGGGCGACGTGCTCGGTGTGCGGCATCTCTCTGTCTCCCGGGACGGAGGCGATGTGGAACAGCGAGA
>RFGQ01000245.1 GCA_003695865.1 Gemmatimonadota bacterium
CCCCCACCCCTTCCGCCAGCGCCCGGCTCCCGCTGGGGAGCGGGTCGACCACGGCCACGCGCCCGACCGCCGCTTCGAGTTCGGGGAGCGCCCCGGTGAGCGGGAGCTGGCGGATGCCCACGGCCGTGAGGGCGGGCGCGTGCGTGTGGACGACCGCACCGACGGACGGGTCGGCCCGGTAGCACGCGCGGTGGAAGGGCAACTCGCTCGTGGCGCCCGCGTCCCGGTCGGGGTCGCCGGCCGTGAGCGGCACGGCGCGCACGTCGGCGGGTTGCAGACGGCCCTTGTGCACGCCGGTTGCGGTGACCAGCAGGGTGTCGGCGCCTGGCACGCGCACCGAGAGGTTGCCCGCCGTGCCGCCGAGCAGGCCGTCTTCGTAGAGCCGGCGACCCGCCTCGATGAGCGCGCGGGCCTGGTCGGGGGTTGGGGCGCTCACGGCAGCGCGCCCTCGAACGGCGGGCGCCGGACGCCCCGCTCAGTGACGATCGCCGACACCAGGGCGGCGGGGGTCACGTCGAACGCCGGGTTCCACACGGCGGCTTCGGCGGGGGCGGTCGCCCGCCCGAAGCCGCAGCGGATCTCGTCCGGGCTGCGGTGTTCGATCGGGATGTCGGCGCCCCGTGCGAGCGATAGGTCGACGGTGGAGGACGGCGCGAACACGTAGAAGGGCACACCGTGATGGCGGGCGAGCACGGCCAGCCCGTAGGTGCCGATTTTGTTGGCCGCGTCGCCGTTGGCGGCGATGCGGTCGGCGCCCACCAGTACCGCGCCGATCCGCCCCTCGCGGAGGACGGCCGCCGCCATGGAGTCGGCGATCACCGTGACGTCCAGCCCGGCACGCGCGAGTTCCCATGCCGTCAGTCGCGCACCCTGCAGCAGCGGGCGGGTCTCGTCGGCGTAGACGGCCGGCGCGCCACCCCGCTCGTGCAGCACGTAGAGTGGGGCCAGCGCGGTGCCGATGCCCCCCGTGGCGAGCGCGCCCGCGTTGCAGTGGGTGAGCACCGCCTCGACCCCTTCGAGGAGCGGGGCGCCGTGCTCGCCGATGGCGCGGCACATTGCTTCGTCCTCGTCGTGGATCGCGGTCGCCTCGGCCGCGAGCGCCTCGGCCAGGGCCACGGCCGAAGCGGCTCCCGAGCGTGCGACATCGCGCATGCGGTCGAGCGCCCAGGCGAGGTTCACGGCGGTCGGTCGGGCCGTCTCGAGGTGATCGCACCAGCCTTCGACCTGCCGCGCGAGCGTCGAGGCGTCCGCGGGCGGGTCGCCGGACAGGCCGCGGGCTCGCCGCCGCGCGAGCACCGCGACCCCCGCCGCTGCGGTGATCCCGATCAGCGGTGCCCCCCGCACCCGGAGCGAG
>RFGQ01000246.1 GCA_003695865.1 Gemmatimonadota bacterium
CCGCGCGCGCGCCCAGGCCTCGAGGGTGCCGTGGGTGCGCAGGGCGTCGGCCACCACCGACGCGTGGCGCTCGCGCGCAAGCGCTCGGACCCCGCCCGGGGCGACGAGGTCGCTGAAGCCGGCCTGCCGATGCGTCATGGCACTTCGCTCCGGGTCATCGGACGGTACCTGATCTCACTCCGCGCCCCGCGGGTCCGCGCGCTCCCGTGCCGCTCCGTCACCCCGGTTCGGCCGCGGCTCGTCGCCGGCGTGCCCCGGACCTGACGCGCCTTCGGGCCCGGCGGCGCCGTAGCGTTCGAGCGCGAGTTCCACGCGCGCCAGCACGTCCTCGGGCCGGATGCGTTCCATGCGGCCGTGCCGGGGCTCGTAGCGGGACGGGTCGGGGTGCTCGGCCGGATCAGTGTACGCATCGACGACCAGGTCGTGAAAGCGCTCGTACGGCCCCACGCGCCAGGGGTTCGTGTGGCCGAACAGGCCGACCACCGGCACGCGCAGTGCGTGGGCCAGGTGCAGGGTGCCCGTGTCGGGGCTCACCACGAGCGCCGCGGCCGCCACGTGCGCGATGAGCGCGCGCACCGAGTCGCCCAGCAGGTCGAGGGGCCGCGTGCGTGCGGCGCGGGCGATAGCGGCCGCGGCGCGGCGCTCGTGCCGGGCCGGACCACCCACGAGCGCGACCGCGAACCCGAAGTCGCGCTCCAGCGCTTCGACCACGGGCACGTAGCGCTCGGCGGGCCAGTCCTTGCGCGCGTTGCCCGAGGCCACGGCGACCGCGCACAGGGGACGCCCTTCCACCCGGTCGCGCAGCGCACGCCCCGCCGTGCGCTCGTCGTCCGTGAGTTCCAGCGGCCAACGGAGCGGGTCGGGCCGCGGCACGCCGGCCACGGCGAGCGCGTCCAGAAACAGGTCCTGCGTGTGCTTCCAGGGACCGCGCGGAGGCGCCGCGTTGTGCAGCCAGCGCAGGCCGTCTCGGGTCTTGCTGGGGTCGAGGCCCACCCGGACGGGGGCGCGCAGCCCGAGCGTGGGCCAGGCGGCCTTGAGGTAGCGCTGCAGGTCGAAGACCACGTCGCAGCGCAGGGCCGCGAGTGCCCGCCACAGGCGCACCACGCCGCTCGCGCCCTCGGTCGGATGCCAGGCCACGACGCGGTCGACGGCCGGGTGGGGCGTCACGACCTGCGCGGGGGCCGGCTGTGCGACCCACACCACCTCCGCCTCCGGTCGAGCTCTGCGCAGCGTGGCCGCGATCGCAAGCC
>RFGQ01000247.1 GCA_003695865.1 Gemmatimonadota bacterium
CGGCGAGGACGGCGCGGATCGCGCCCGCAATGCGGCCGTCGGGACGCAGGCGTCGGCCCATGATCCGCTCGGTGGCGATCGCCAGGCCCGGGAGCGCACCCACGACGACGGCGAACACCACCAGCAGCGTCGTGAAGGGCACGTCACGCAGGACCCACCGCGAAAGCGCCCACGACAGCCCGCCGAAAACGATCCCGAAAACGATCGAGAACAGGAAGACGGCGATGAGCCAGAACGCGACCGAGAAGATGGCCGAGCCGACCTGGTCGGCACGCCGCGCGAGTGTGGCGAGCGGCGGGAGCCTATGCCGATACACGTCCTTGGCCACCGGGCCGTAGCGCACCTCGTTCCAGTCGACCCCGTCGGGGAAGACCGAATCGAGCCCGATGAGGCCCACCCAGTAGGCGCGGGTGACCAGGTGCACCCCGAACGCCGCGATCAGGGTGATGACGATGATGCGGACGTAGGCGTAGAGCAGGAACAGGAAGACCGTGGCGGAGCGGTCGACGGACCCGAGGACGGTGGTCCACCAGTGGTCCATGCGGCCGGGCAGCTGAAGCAGTCCGAACAGCAGCGCACCCGAGATGAGCAGCTCCACCTCGCCGCTGCGCTCGTGCAGGCGGCGGATCGCGGCGTGCGCATCGTCGTCGTCGAGCGCGGCTCCCGGCGGCGCCACGGAAGGCGCGGCCGGCGTCGCCGGTTGCACTGACGGGGTGTGATGCTCGGGGGCCCGTGGGTCGGGGGAGGACTCGTCCATGCGGGTGGTCGCGCGGGTGGAGGGTGGCCTGGATTCGCCCCTAGACTGGGGTGCACGGGCCGTTCAGGCCACCCGCATGTGCGCGCGTGCGCCGCGGCGCTCGGCCCGACCGGCTCCGGAGCACGGGCCGGCACGGGCCGGAGCACAGGCCGGAGCACGGGGTAGAGGCCCCGGACCACACGCGGCGGAGACGACGGAGGGTCGATGGATCCGAAGGCGATCGGTCGGAGGAGGAGGGAGGACGCGCGTGAGCGGTGGGCGCGCGGCCGGGCCCTGCGGCTTCGGCGATCGCTCGCGGTCGGCGTCTTCGCGCTCGCGGCCACTGCGTGCGGCTCCGGTGGATCGGGCCCGGCCGACCCCGGGGACGGTGGGCCGGGCGGCGGTGGGGGTCCGGGCGATCCGTCGCCCCTCACGGTCGACTGCACGCCGGGGGTGTGCGCCGAGATCGCGATCTCCGGAGACGCACCGGCGACGCTGCCCGGAGGGGCTCTCAGCCCGGCCCGCGGCTTCGCGGATCCGAGCATCCGGCGCGACCCCGTCTCGGGGCGGTTGTGGATGGCGTATTCGTGGCCGCACCGCGCGCCCGGCGGTGGACACGTGGCGGTCGAAAACCACCTGGCGTACAGCGACGACGGAGGAGCGTCGTGGACGTTCGCCGGCGAGCTCTGGCAGGCCGATCCCGCCACCTCCTCGTTCGGCGAAGGCGACATGAACAGCGAAACGGTGTCGCTGGCGCCGCGCACCGTGGCCGGGCGTACGGACTGGTACGCGGCGCGCCTCACCTACTTCACGGACGGAAATCCGCGGCTGGTGTCGTTCCAGCTTCGGGTGGCGCGGGCGGACCGCCCCGAAGACCTGGCCGCCGCGCCCCAGCAGAGTCTGGCCGGCGACTTCGCGACGGCCGAGTTCGCCCCCGACGTGAATCTGTCGGCGCTGTCGAGCGAGCTGAGCGGCTGCGTGTTCAGCGACCCCGGGCTGCTGGTGGTGCAGGGGCGTCTCTTTCTGGCTACCCAGTGTCAGCGCTTCGGGCAGAGCGGCGAGCAGCCCGAGCTCGAGTTCGTCGCTCTGTTCGCGGCCTCCACCGGGGCCTCCGACGCGCAGTGGGCCTGGAGCTATCTCGGGCGGCTGGCAGACCGGGCCGATGCGTTGGCCCTGGGCGGCGAGCAACTGCTGCAGACCGACCTGGCGGTGGGGAGCGGCGGAGACCTGCTCGCCATCTTCTCGCCGAGCGAGCCCGCCTCGCCCCTCGCGACCCATTTCGGATGCCGGATCGTGAGGGTCGAGCGCCTCGATCCTCCTCGTCTCGGCCGCCGTGGCGACGGGACGCTCGACGTACGCGCCGTGGTCACCGCGTCCGATCTGGATGCGACGGGCGGCCCGGGTGCCTGCGGCTACGACGCCTCGTCGGCCACGGGCGTGGTGTTGGTGCGTCGCGTCCTGGGCCAGGGCACGCTCGTCACCTCGCTCCACGCGACCGGCCTGTTGCCGTGAACCGCGAGCGGGCGGCCTACAGCACGATGCCCAGATGGATGATGTCGCC
>RFGQ01000248.1 GCA_003695865.1 Gemmatimonadota bacterium
CACAGGTACATCGTCGCCCGGGGCGGGCGTGCGTCGAAGCCCGCGGCCCGAAGGGCGGCCACGGCAGCGTCTCGCCGCGCCTGGAAGCGCGCCACGTTGTCCGGCACCCACGCGTCGTAGGCCTCCAGCGCTGCGACCCCGGCCGCCTGGATGCCCAGGTACGACCCCGTGTCGGTGAACGACTTCACCTTCGAAAGGGCCCCCACGAGCCGCGCGTTCCCCACGGCCCAGCCGAGTCGCCAGCCGGTCATGTTGAAGGTCTTCGAGAAGGAGTGGAACTCCACGGCGACATCGCGGGCACCCTCGAATTCCAGCACGGAGCGGGGTCGGTAGCCGTCGAAGGCGATCTCGCTGTAGGCGTGGTCGTGCACGAGCACGGCGCCCCGCTCACGGCACAGGGCCAGCGCGGCCTCGTAGTGCGCGTCGGGCGCGGTCGCGGCGGTCGGGTTGTTGGGGTAGTTGAGGTAGACCAGGCCGAGCCCCTCGAGCGCGTCGTCGGGAAGCGCGTCGAAGGGCATCAGAAACTCGTGCTCGGGTCGGAGCGGCACGAGAACCGGCTCGCCCTCGGCAAGGAGCACGCCCCCCCGGTAGGCCTGATAGCCCGGGTCGGGAACCAGCGCCCTCCCGCCCCGCTCCAGCACAGCCAGGGGCAGGTGTGCGATGCCCTCCTTGGATCCGATCAGCGGCAGCACCTCGGTCATCGGGTCGACCTCTACGCCGAAGCGGCGCCGCATGAACGCCGCGATCGCCTCGCGCAGGGCCACCAGCCCCAACTGGAAGCCGTAGCGATCGAGCCTGCGGTCCCCGGCCGCCCGGATGAGCGCCTCGACGGCGGCCGGCGGCGGGTCGAGGTCCGCGTCGCCCGCCCCCAGGTCGATCACGTCGACGCCCCGCGCCTCGAGCGCGCGCCGGGCCTCGGGGATGCCCGCCAGGGGGTAGCCGGGAAGCGAGCGGAAACGCCTTGAGAAGTCAGCGGTCATCGGCCACGACGGGATCCTCAGGGTTCATCGACGACGACGGGATTCAGGAGGCGACCCACGCCGGGGATCTCGACCTCGACCTCGTCGCCGGGCGCGAGCGGGCCCACGCCGTCGGGCGTGCCGGTCGCGATGAGGTCGCCCGGCTCCAGGGTCATGTAGGCGCTGATGTGCGCGATCAGGAACGGGATCGAAAAGACCATGTCGGCCGCCCGGCCGTGCTGGCGCACCACGCCGTTCACCCGGGTGATGACCTCGAGTCCGGGCAGGTCCCGCTCCGCCACGGGCACCGGAGCGCCGACCGGGCAGAAGGTGTCGCACCCCTTCGCGCGCGCCCACTGCTTCTCACGGCGCTGCAGTTCGCGGGCGGTCACGTCGTTGAGCGGGGCCACGCCCGCGGTGCAGGCCCACGCCTGGTCGACGCCTACGCGGCGAGCACGCCGGCCGATCCACACCCCGATCTCTCCCTCGAAGTCGACCCGACCGAGACCGGTCGGGAGTACGATGGACTCGCCGGGTTCGACGAGTGTCGAAGGCGGCTTGAAGAACAGCAGGGGCTCGTCGGGAACCTCGTTGCCGAGTTCCCGGGCGTGCGCCGCGTAGTTGCGGCCCACGCACACGATCTTGGTGGGCTTCACGGGCTTGGGAGGCGGCGCCGGGCCTGCGGCAACCCGCAGGAGGCCCCGGCGTCAGCGGCCGGAGGGACGCGTGTGCAGCCAGGTGCCGATCGCGGCGCCCAGCGCCGCGATGGACAGCAGCGACCCGATGACGGCCCACCAGAAGCCCACGTCCGAGTGTCCGGCCGCCCAGCCCTCGGACGACGTGCGGAACGCGATCGAGGCCAGCGTGCCGATTCCCACCGCGATGAGGAGTCCGATGATCCGCTTCATGATCCGACCGGTGCAGGGTTCGCGTGCTCACCGGGGGCGGCGCCGCCCGGCGGTGCGTCGCCGGCTAATCTAGCGCCTCCCCCGAAAAGGGGGAGCCCGCCCCGCCCTGCCCGGCGGCGTAGAACGCGCGCAGGTGCATGCGTAGTTCGTCCCAGGGGCCGCGGCGCAGGGTCGCCGGAGGCAGCGACGCCCGAAGGTAGGCTCCGTAGCGCCGGCGCACGAGTCGGTCGTCGAGGACGAGGACCGCGCCGCGGTCGCTCGAGGAGCGGATCAGCCGCCCGAAGCCCTGCTTGAGGCGGAGCGCCGCGAGGGGGAGCATGTAGTCCCTGAAGGCGTCGCCCCCCCTCGCCTCGATCGCCTCGACCCGCGCCGCGGTGACCGGCTCGGTGGGTACCCGGAACGGCAGTCGCTGGATGAGCAGCCCACGCAGCGGATCGCCGGGCACGTCGACGCCCTCCCAGAACGACTGGGTCCCCAGCAGCACGGCGTCGCCGGCGGCCCGGAACCGGTCCAGCAAGCGGTGACGGTCGTCCTCGCCGTGCACCAGAAGGGGGTGAGCGAACCCCGCGGCGCGCAGGTGCTCGGCCACGCGGCGCAGCGCCCGGTACGACGTGAAGAGCGCGAACAGACCGCCGCCCGTGAGCGCCGCGAAGTCGGCGAGGACGCGCGCCGTGGCCGCCTCGAACGCCCCGTCCGGCGCGTTGGGATCGGGCAGGTCGGTCGCCACGGCCAGCAGGGTCTGGCGCGCGTAGTCGAACGGCGACGCGATGGCCCGCTCGACCACCACCGGAAGCGCCTCGTCGCCCCGGGCGTCGTCCACTTCGTCGAGCCCGCCCGCGAGGCCCCCGCCCGCTACGTCGGCCGCGAACGCCCAGTCCAGGCCTTCGTCCGGATCGGGGGCGGCGGGTCCGAACGCCCCCCGGGCCTCGCCCACCGCCGCCCCCGGGC
>RFGQ01000249.1 GCA_003695865.1 Gemmatimonadota bacterium
CGGTGGGCCGCCGGACCCGGGCTCGGGTCGGAAAATCTTGCCGAGTTGCGGAAACCGGGAGACGGTGTGGCGCGCCCCACGGCCGGCGAAAACCGGCTGGATAGATCGTTAAATCCTTGTGTGTCATCGAATTAGCACGATTGCGCTCCGCTCGTAGACGGTGGCTTCGGCCTTGCACGGGAGCCTCCCGGATGGAGGGTCCGTCCCGTACGGGATTCCCGCTCGGAGCACGCAAACATGAAGAAGGCACTGGTTCGCGGAGGTTGCGCCTGCGTGACGCTCGCCCTGATGGCGTGCGGCGACGCTTCCGTGGTCCGCCCGGCCGTCGGCGAAGACGGCAGGGCGCGCGTCGCCGAGGCGTCCGTCGAGGCCGGGGTGCCGCAACTGGACGACTGGCTCCTCGGGATGCTCGAAAACCGCCCGCACGGTCCGCCGCGCCTACCCGACGGATTCGGCGCACGGCGTGGCGGCGAGCCTCCGATCGCGGCCTTCCAGGCGCCGACGAGCGACGCGTTCGCACGGGCGCTGGTCAGCGGGAGCGGCCCGGGGGCGGCTCGCGTGCTCGCCGTGCGGCCCTTCTCCGACAGTCCCTTCGGCCCCGTACAGGCCACGGTGAGCACGGTCCGACGCGACGGCTTTCCCCGTGACGGCCTGGACTACGTGGTGGTCTCGACCGGCGATGCGAGCTTCCTGCCGGCCGAAGACACGCTCCTGGGCGTCCTGGGCGGGCTCGGGCGGCGCTCCGACCTGAGCGGCGCAGGCCCACTCTTCGACTGGGGAGGACTCGAGGTTACGCTGCGCCTCGGCCGTGACGCGTCGCGCCTCGAGTTCGAGTACCGCTACTTCTCGCACGACTACTGGTGGAGCCCCGGCACGCCCTGTCCGGACCCGACGCTGCTGTGCGCGCGCACCGGAGAGACGGGCGACTGGGGTGAGCTGGTCGAGGTGGGGATCCGCGACGGCCGCAGCTCGACCCTGCTGGCTTCGTGGACGACTCAGGCGGAGATCGGACCGTCGTTTCCTGTCGCGACGGTCGGCTACTTCCCCCTGTCGAACGTGGGCGACCTCAAGCGCGCGTCGCTCGACGTGTCGGCCTGGGCCGGACGCACGGTCACGCTCGTGTTCGCCGCGGGCGACCGGAACGACTTCCTGTTCTCGGGCGGGCTCATCGTCGACAACCTGACCGTCACCTCGCGCGCGCCCACCGCCGACCCGGGCGGGCCGTATGCGGCCACGGAGGGCACACCGCTCGCCTTCGACGGCTCGGGCAGCAGCGATCCGCTGGGCGCCGGCCTGGGCTATCGGTGGGACTTCGGGGACGGCACCACGGGGGCGGGCCCCACGCCGTCCCACGCGTACGCCGACGACGGCACGTACACGGTCACGCTCACCGTGACCGACGCGGGCGGGCAGAGTGCAACGGCGTCGACCATGGTCGCGGTGGCCAACGTGGCTCCCGTGGTGCAGGCCGGGCCCGACACGCTGGTGCTGCGCTACGACACCTTCACCGTCACGGGGTCGTTCACCGACCCCGGCGCCGACGTGTGGACGGCCGAGGCCGACCTGGGGGACGGCCGCCCGCCCGTGCCGCTCGTGCTGGCCGCAGACGGCTCCTTCAGCTTCTCCGAGGCGTTTCCGGCGTCGGGGCTGCACGCGGTGGCGGTGCGCGTGCGCGACGACGACGGCGGGGTCGGAGTCGACACGGTCTTCGTGAACGTCCCCGACGAGATCGAGGCGCGCCAGGACGCGTTCCTGCGCAGCCGTTCGAAGAACCGCAACGAGGGCGCGAACCCCGCGCTGGTCCTGCAGGACGACAACCGCGTCGTGGTCGACTTCGACCTGAGCGGCGTCTCGCTGGCCGGGGTCACGCGCGCGTACCTGGTCCTCACCGTCGACCGGGGCTACCGCCCGCGGGGCAACAAGGCGGGCACGACCATCGAGGCGCACCGACTGTCTTCTCCCTGGATGGAGGGCAACGGGCGCTCCTTCGGCCTGCCCCGTTCCCAACGCACCAGCGGAAGCGGTCCCGGCGTCACCTGGGAGTGCCCGGTCGACGACAACATCCGCAACGGCCGGCGGGATTGCGCATTCCGCTGGAACGGCGGGGACTTCGATCCGCGCGTGAGCGGAAGCTACGTGCAGCAGGACGACGAGTACGGACGGCGTCTGCTCGACGTCACGGCCGACGTCCTGCGGGGCGGCCGTAGCTGGGCCGTCCTCAAGGCGGGCGGAAAGGGGAAGATCCGCTACGTCGCGCGAGAGGGCGCGTCGGGCGCGGCGCGTCCGCCGGTGCTCGTGCTGATCCGCGACTGAGGCGGGCCGAGGTCCGAGTTCCGCGCCCCACGGTGGGGGCTCTCCGGCGGGGCCGCCGACTCGCTGTTTCCGCAGGACGGCCGACCCAGCCTCGCGGGTGCCGCCCGGCGCCCGCGCCGGTTATCTTTCCAGCCCCGCGCGGCTTCCGTGCGCTCCCTACGGGCGCTTAGCTCAGCTGGTTCAGAGCACCTGCCTTACAAGCAGGGGGTCGGCGGTTCGAATCCGTCAGCGCCCACTCGCGTCCCGGTCACGGCTCGTCCGTGACCGGGCCCGACGTTTCGGGCGGGGGCGCAGCGCCACGGCTCAGGCTCCTCCGGACCGTCCCGGAACCCTGACCTGGATCTCCCTCCAGCGCCCCTGTCGGAAGCGCAGCACGCTCAGGCTCGCTCGCGTGAAATGGCCGACCACGATCGCCGTCCAGATGTCGTGCGCGGCAAGGCCCCGCGTCTCCTGCAGAATCCAGCACAGCCCGAGCGGTACGATCACCTGCGACACGATCGAGATGTAGAGAGGGCTCTTGGTGTCGCCGGTCCCCTGCAGGCCGCCCGTGTAGGTCAGGGCGACCGTGATGAACAGGCCGGACACGCTCAGGTAGCGCAGCAGCTGCACGCCGAGCCCCGCCACCTGCGGATCGGTCATGCCGAACACGGCCAGCAGGGCGCCGGGGATCGTGAGGAAGAGCAGGCCGATGCCCGCCGCAACGGCGAGCCCGAAGCGGGCCGCGGTCCGCACGGCCCGGACCGTGCGGTCGGGGCGGCCGGCGCCCAGGTTCTGTCCGGCGACGGCGGCGGTCGCCCCCATCAGGCCGACCGACGTCCAGGTGATGAACGAGAACAGCTCCACGTAGCCCACCGCGTACGCCGCCTGCGCCTCGGCGCTCTCGGGCAGCGAGCCGATGAAACGCAGCAGGAACACGCCGCCCACGTTCATGGCGATGCCCTGGACGCCGGTGGGCAGCCCGAAGCGGAAGAGTTCGCGGATGACCGGCCAGTCGGGGGTCCAGCGCGCGTGCCTGGGAAAGGCCACGACGGCGCGCTGCGAGGCGAGCATCCACACGACGATGGCCCCCACCACGCCGCCCGCGATCACCGTCCCCATCGCGGCGCCCTTCGTGCCGAATGCCGGGATCGGGCCCAGGCCGCGGATGAAGACCACGTTCAACACGACGTTGAGCACCGTCATCACGATGCCCAGTCGCAGCGGCGTGCGGGCGTCGCCCGCCGAACGGAACGCGCCGCCGGCCATGAAGAACATCATCATGCCGAACGAGAACAGGAAAAGGATGCGCAGGTAGGGCAGGGCCTCGGCCTGCACCTCGGGAGCCGCGTTGACCAGGTCGAGCAGGGAGGGCGCGAGGACGTAGCCGATCGGGGCGAGAACGCCGAGCGCCAGGAAGGCCGCCGTCAGGAAGGCCTGGTGCACCGTGCGGTTGACCGACTCGGAATCGTCGGCGCCCGCGAAGCGGGCCACCAGCACCCCCATGCCGGTGAACAGCGACGCGATGAAGACCACCACGACCAGGAAGATCTGCCAGGCGACGCCGATGGCCGCATTGCCGGTGTAGCCCACGTAGTGGCCGACCATCGCGTGGTCCACCACACCCTGCAGCCCGCCGATGACGTTCTGCAGCATCGTGGGCCACGCCATGCGCCAGACCGCGCGCCCGATCGGCCCCTCCACGATCGAGCGATCGAAGGGTTTCTGTCTCTGGGGGGTACTCATGGCGCACGGACGGTAGCGAAACGGCGGTCCCTTGGCGAGGCGGGGACGGCGCGGACGGTGCGCGCAGCGGCGCATCGGCGGGTGGGGCGGCGGGGCTCCGTCGAAACGGACCCCGAGCCCCCCGCGTAGGGGTAGCACGCGTGGACGGGTTGCGGTGGAAGCCCGCTGCGCCGGCGGGACCGGCGAGGGCGGTAACACGCACGCCGCGGCGGGTCAGAGCCGCGAGCCCGAGCGATGCAGCGAGCCGGCTGCCCCGTGAGCGGGCGATACCGATCCGGACGACAAAGAGCCTCGGCTACGAGGGAGAGCGAACGATGTTGGAGATGGTCGCGCTGGGAGCCCTTGGGGTGTTCAGCCATATCAAGAGCCGGGACTTCGTGAGGCGACGGATGCGCTTCACGCGCCTGGTCGAGAAGCCGGCAATCGGCATTGCGGCGGGGCTTGCGGCGACGTTCGTCGCCGCCCCGGTGGTGGCCGTGCTGCCGTTCGTGGGCGCCGGAACCGCCATCGCGTTCGGCGCCGGTGTGGGCACGGGGGTGCACGTGGGGGCCAAGCGGGCCGCTCGAGGACTGCTGGAGGACTGACCCGCCGCCGAGGCGGTGGGCCGGCGGGCGCGGCGGCCCCGCCGCGTCGGGCCGCCCGCCCGCGTCCGAAGGCCCGGGCCCCCACCCCTCGAC
>RFGQ01000250.1 GCA_003695865.1 Gemmatimonadota bacterium
GGGCGGAAGCGGCGCCCGCGGCCGCCCCTGCGGCGGAAGGCGGCGCCCACGGTCGGCCAGCGCGGCGTCCAGTCGGCCGTACGCCTCGAGCAGCCGGGCGCCCGTGCGCAGCCCGACGCCGGGGGCGGCCAGGAGCGCCAACGCGGCCGCGAGCTCCCGTTCGCGTTCGCCCGTCGTCAGGGCTCCCACACGTCGTCGTCCCCGCCCTCGGCGGCGCGTTCGCGCTCCAGCGCCAGGCGTGTGCGCTCCCAGAGCGCTTCGAGCAGCTCGTCGAGGCCCCGCCGCGTCGCCGACGAGACCAGGAACGTGCCCCAGGCGTCGGGCGCCTCGACCCGGGGCGGCGACGCATCCGGGGCCAGCAGGTCGGCCTTGCTCAGCACCACGCAATGGGGACGCCCGGCCAGTTCGGGAGAGTATCGCTCCAACTCGCCGCGCAGCGTCTCGTACTCGCCCTGCGGGTCGGGTGCGTCGACCGGCACGAGCAGCGCGAGGGTGCGGGTCCGTTCGATGTGGCGCAGGAACTGGTGGCCCAACCCCTTCCCCTCGTGAGCGCCCTCGATGATACCCGGGATGTCGGCCATCACGAACGAGCGGTAGTCGCTCAGTTCGACCACGCCCAGGTTGGGCTCGAGGGTGGTGAACGGGTAGTCGGCCACCTTGGGGCGCGCCCTCGACACCGCGGAGAGCAGCGTGGACTTGCCGGCGTTCGGCTCACCCACCAGGCCGATGTCCGCGATGAGCTTGAGTTCGAGCGCGATCCGCCGCTCCTCGCCCTCTTCGCCGGGCTCCCACTTGCGCGGCGCCTGCCGCGTCGCGGAGGCGAAGCGGGCGTTACCGCGGCCTCCACGCCCTCCGCGCGCAACGACCACGCGGTCGCCCGGTTCGAGCAATTCCCCCAGGAACTCTCCGGTATCGGCGTCGCGGGCGATCGTCCCGGGCGGCACCCGCAGCAGCAGATCCTCGCCGGAGCGGCCGGTGCGCCGGTTTCCGCCGCCGTGCTGGCCCCGCTCGGCGCGGTAGTGCTGCTTGTAGCGGAAGTCGGCGAGCGTCGTGAGTTGCGGGTCGGCCACCAGAACGACGCTGCCCCCGTCACCCCCGTCTCCCCCCGCCGGGCCGCCCC
>RFGQ01000027.1 GCA_003695865.1 Gemmatimonadota bacterium
GGGCCGGGCCGCCGCTCCGATTCTGGTGGGCGAATCCCGGCCCCGCGGGGGCGGTTCCAGGCGGGGGCGCGCCCGGGCCGGATCCTCACGGCCGGCCGTTGGTATTGGCTCACCGTGACCATCCGACCACGCGTCCGCGTAGCCCCCATCCTCGCAGCCCTGTTGGCCCTCGGCGCACCGCTGGCGGCCCAGGCGCCGGTGCGCGCGGGCGCGGAAGGCGCGGCCCCGCCCCCGCCCGCCCCACGGCCGCGCGGGGCACTCGTGCTGGGAGGCGGGGGCGCCAAGGGCGGCGCGCACATCGGTGTGTTGCGCGAGCTCGAGCGGTTGCGCGTGCCGGTCGACCTCATCGCGGGCACGAGCATCGGCGCCGTGATCGGCGGTCTGTACGCGTCGGGCATGGACGTGGACGAGCTGGAGGCGCTCGTCCACTCGCTCGAGTGGTCCGACCTGCTCTCGGACCGGGCCCCACGCCCGCTCAGGCCTTTCCGCCGCAAGGCGGCCGACGAGCGCATCCCCTCGCGCCTGGAGTTGGGATTCAACGGCGGCCGCATCCGCTTCCCCCGAGGATTGGTGAGCGGCCAGAACGTGGAGCTCACGCTGCGCTCGGCCACGCTCCCCGTGGCCAACGTGCGCTCCTTCGAGCAGCTCCCCATCCCCTTCCGTGCTGTGGCGACCGACCTGGAGACCGGCGAGGCCGCGGTGCTGGGCCAGGGGGAGCTGTCGACGGCGATCCGGGCCAGCATGTCGATCCCCGGAGCCTTCGCGCCGGTCGAGCGGGACGGACGCCTGCTGGTGGACGGCGGCCTGGTCGACAACCTACCCGTCGACGTGGCCCGGGCCATGGGGGCCGACGTCGTGATCGCCGTCGACCTGACGCCCCCGCTCTACGAAGCCGACGAGATCACGAGTGCGCTCGAGGTGTCGGCGCAGACGCTGCGCATCACGACGCTGCGCAACACGCTCCCCAGTCGCCGCGCGCTCGTCGAGGGACGCGACCTGCTGCTGCAGCCCGACGTCGAGTCGATCGCCATCACCGACTTCCGCCAGCTTCCGGCGTCGATCGCGGCCGGCCGGGCGGCGGCCCGGGAGCGTGAACCCTTCCTGCGCGGACTGTCGCTCGACTCCGCTTCCTACGCACGCCTGAGGGCTTCGCAGCAGCGGAGGGGCGTGGCGCTTCCTCCGCTCGACTTCGTGCGGGTGCGGGGCGCCCGCGGCACCGATCCGGACCTGGTCGCCGCGCGCGTGCGCCTGCCGCTCGGACGCGAGGTGAGCGCGGCCGAACTCGACCAGGCAC
>RFGQ01000028.1 GCA_003695865.1 Gemmatimonadota bacterium
CCCCCGCGCCCGTCGGGCCCCATTCCGCCGGCCCTTCGGGGCCGCCGCCCGGCGACTCGCTGCCCTCCCCGCCGCGCAGGCGATCGAGCTGCGCGTAGACCACGGGCACCACGATGAGCGTCAGCGCCGTCGCCACGCTGAGCCCGCCGATGACGGCGATGGCCAGCGGCGCGCGCAGGTCGGCCCCCCGTCCCAGACCCAGGGCCATCGGGAAGAGTCCGAGCACGGTCGTCACGGTCGTCATGACGATGGGGCGCAGCCGCACGCGGCCGGCCTCGAGGATCGCCTCGCGCAGAGCCGCTCCCCTCGCGCGCGCCTGATTGATGAAGTCGACCTTCACGATGGCGTCGTTCACAACGATGCCGACCAGGATGACCACCCCGATCAGGCTCATGGTGTTGAGGCCCTCGCCCGTGAACTCGAGCGCCAGCACCGCACCCACGAGCGCCAGCGGCACGGCGATGAGGATGGTGAAGGGGTGCACGAGCGACTCGAACTGCGCGGCCAGGATCATGTACACGAGCAGCAGCGCGAGCCCGAACGCGAACGCCAGGTCGCGGAAGCTCCGCCGCATCTCTTCGTTCTCGCCGCCCACGTCCATGCTCAACGTGCGACTGGCCGGCAGGTCGGCGAGGGCCCGCTCGATGGCGCCGATGGCCTGGTCGAGGCCGCCGCTGGTCACGTCGGCCAGCACGGTCACGGTGCGGGCCTGGTCCTCGCGGAACACCTCCGAAGGAGCGAGCACGTCCCGCACGCGGATGAGCTCCCGAAGCGGGATGTCCCGCACGTACATCGTCGAGAGCGTCGCCTCCGCGTAGCGCAGGCTGTCGGGAAAGCGCACCACCACGGGAATCTTGCGATCGAAGTCGAGGAACTCGGTCGCCACCGTGCCGCGCATGGCCCGGTCGAGCTCCTCGGCCACGACCCGGGTGTCGATGCCATGGCGGGCCGTCGCGCGCGCGTCGATCTGCACCTGGACCTCGGGCTGCCCGCGGTCCATGCCCACGCGCACGTTGCCGAGCATGGGCAGCGCCGCGAGGCGCGCGGCCACCAGGTCGGCGCGCTCGAGCCCCCGGCGGAGGTCCTCGGTGCGGATGCGCACCGAGACGTCGGCGTCCGAGCCGCCGAGCACCTGTCCGAGCGCCGTCGCCTGCCCCGTCTCGAACGTGAGCGTCCCCTGCACCGTGGCCGCGAGCGGGCGCAGGCGCTCGATCACCTCGTGCGTGTGGGCATGCGGCTGCAGGCGCACCTGCAGGGTCGCCGTGTTCAGGCCCGCCACGTCCTCACCCTCGGCGTAGGCCCGCACGTCCCGTCCCACGCGGGTGAAGACGGCGTCCACGTCCGGGTCGGCCAGCAGCGTCCGTTCGATCCGCTCGGCCTCCGCCGTGGTGACCGGAAGGGCGGTGCCCTCGGCGAGCGCCAGGTGTACGTCGAACGCGCCCTGATCCACCTCGGGAAGCAGATCCCGATCCAGCGTGACGGCCGAGACCAGCGTAAGGGCCAGCGCCACGGTCGAGGCGGCGAGCACCCTGCCCGGATGGTCCAACGACCACTCGAGCGCCCCGTGATAGCGTGCCGCGAAGCGCTCGAAAAGCCGCTCGAAAGCGTCGATCAGCGGCCCGAAGAGCGCACCCAGAACACGGGCGAACCCCCGCCCCCAGAACAGCAGCAGGGCTCCCAGCAGCGCCCCCAGGAAAGCCAACAGGCGGAAGGGGAGCGAGACGAGCCCCCCCACCAACCAGCGCGCACGGGCGAAGAAGCCCCGCGGGCGCTCGCGTGCCCCCGTCGACGGGACCGGGGCCCGTCTCCCGTCCCCGAAGCGGGCCGCCGTCGTGGGCAGCAGGGTCACGGCAACGAGCAGGCTGGCGAGCAGCGAAAACGTGACCGCGAGCGAGAGATCGCCGAAGAGCTCCCCCGCGACCCCCTCGACGTAGACGATGGGCAGGAACACGCTCACCGTCGTGAGGGTCGAGGCGGTGATCGCGCCCTGGACCTCCTCGGCGCCCCGGGCCGCCGCCGTCCAGGCGTCGGCGCCCTGCTCGCGGTGCCGGAAGATGTTCTCGAGCACGACGATCGAGTTGTCGACGAGCATTCCCACGCCCAGCGCCAGGCCGCCCAGGCTCATGATGTTGAGCGACACGCCGGCCAGGTCCATGAGGGCGAACGTGCCCACCACCGAGATGGGGATCGCGAGCGCGATCGCAACCGGATAGCGCGGGTCGCGCAGGAACAGGAAGAGCACGAGGAAGGCAAGCAGCCCCCCGAAGACCAGCGCCTGGACGACGTTCGAGATCGAGTCGGCGATGAAGTCGGCCTGGGTGCTCGCCACGTCGAGCGTGAAGGCCGGATACTCCTCGCGGAGCTGGGCCAGCGTGCGCTCCACCTCCTGCGAAACGGCCACGGTGTTGGCGCCCGCCTCCTTGAAGACGAGCAGCCCCACCGACTCGTGTCCACCGTAGCGGGTGATCGTCTCCCGGTCCTTGAAGCCGTCTTCGACCGTGGCGAGGTCGCGCACCCGGACGAGCCGGAAGACCGGCCCCCCGTCCTCGCTCAGGGTATCGCCCTGGGCGCGACGCGCGACCACCACGTCGCCGATCTCCTCGACCGAGCGGAACTCGCCGAGCGTGCGCAGCGGGAAGCGGTAGCGGCCCCGCAGCACGGTGCCGCCGGGCGCGCTGTAGTTGGCCTGGGCGAGCGCGGTGGCCACGTCGGCCAGGGTGAGGCCGTAGGTCTGTAGCCTGAGCGGATCCACCTCGACGTGGATCTCGCGGTCGAGCCCGCCGGCCACCTGGGCCTGCGCGACGCCGTCGAGCTGCTCGAGGCGCCTGCGAAACACCGTCTCGGCGATGTCGCGCGTCTCCCACAGGTCTGCGCCGCCCGAGACGGAGAGCACCATGACGGCTTCGGCGTCCGGATCGACGCGCAGGATGCTGGGGCGCTCGGCGGTCTCGGGCAGGGTGCCCCTCAGCCCGTCGAGTCGCTCGCGCGTGTTGAGCAGCGCGAAGTCCATGTCGGTGCCCCAGGCGAAGCGCAGCGTGACCAGGCTCACGCCGTCGCGCGTCACCGACGACACGCGCTCGACTCCCGGCACGGCGGCGACGACCGCTTCGACGGGCTCGGTGATCAGGCGCTCCACCTGTTCGGGCGCCACGTCCGGGTAGGCCGTGTAGACCACCAGCCGCGGGAAGCTCACGTCGGGCAGCAGGTCGATGGGCAGGCGAACGAAGGAGATCGCGCCCAACAGCACCACGCCCAGGAAGAACATGGCGACCGCAACGGGCCGCCGCGTCGCCAGCGAGGGAAGCGACACGCTCACGCGCCTCCGTCGGCCGGGTACACGACGTCGCCCACGGCCTCTTCCAGCGCGATGAGCGCGTTCACGAAGTCGAAACGCGCCTGCAGGAGCGCCCGGCGTGCCTCGGCCTCGGCGCGCACGTCGGCCTGCAGCTCGACCAGGGTGCGCTCGGCCAACCGGTAGGCCTCACGCCCCAGCGTCACCCGCTCCTCGGCCACCTCCAGCTCACGGCGGCGGAGCTGGTAGGTCTCCCACTGCAGGCGCAGATCGATGAGGCGCTGCCGCACGTCGCGTTCGGCGGTGAGCCGGGCCTCGCGCAGGTCCTCTTCGGCGTTGGCAAGCGCGATCTCGGCCGTGCGGATGTCGCGGCTCGTGGAGAAGCCCTGGAAGAGCGGCACGCTCAGGCTCAGGCTGACCGAGCCCGAGCGCGCCTCGTCGGGGTAGAGGTCGAACAGCGCCGCCCGCTCCGCCGCGTTGGCTCCCTGACTGCCCGAGAAGTTCAGCGACAGGCTGGGCCAGCGGACCGCGCGGCTCGAGCGCAGCGACGCCGCGCTCGTCGATACGCTCGCCTCGCTGCGGCGCACCGCAGGACTCGCCCTGAGCGCCCGCTCGACCAGCCCGGCCTCGCTCAGCCGCTCGGGGTCGAAGGGCTCGGGCAGCGCCTCGGCCACCTCGGCCTCCCACAGCGCGGGATCGCCCACCGCCGACGCGAGCGCCAGAAGCTGCTTGCGATACTCGCTGCGCGCCTCGACGATCGTGCGCTCCTGGCGCAGCACCTCGAGCTCGGCCGCACTCAGGTCGGCGCGCGTGACGCTCGCCTCGGCGAGCCGGTAGAGCGTCTCGGTGTGCTCGCGGTCGAGTCGGTAGCCCTCCAGAAGCGAGGCCTCGAGCGCCAACAGGTCGCGCCGCAGCACGGCCTGGTAGTACTCGCGGCGCACCTCGGCCGTCACCTGCACCAGGGCCGCCGCCGCCGCCGCGTCGCGCTCGGCGTTGCGTGCCCGCACGCCCGCGAGCTCGGCGAAGCGCCGGCCGCCGTTGAACAGGTCGAGCGAGGCGCTGAGGCTCTGCCCCGAGTTGGAGGTCGTCCTCCACTCCTGCACCGGGTTCTCGATGGGGTTGCCGAAGTTGTCGAACGCCGTGAGCTGGCGCACCGCATTCAGGCTCGTGGACGCGTTGAGCGACAGACGCGGCAGAAAGGCGCCCCACGCCGCGCGCGCGTCGGCGCCCGCGGCCGAGAGCTCGTTGAGCGCGCGGCGGTAGGTGGGATTGTGGCGCCGGGCCCGTTCCAGCGCTTCGGCCAGCGTGAGCGTGCCCGCGCGCTCGGCCTCCTGTGCGGTGAGCGAGCGGACGGGCACCACCGATGCCCCGAGCACGCAAAAGGCGAGCAGCGCGGCGGCGGCCCGGCCG
>RFGQ01000251.1 GCA_003695865.1 Gemmatimonadota bacterium
CCCCCCCCGCACCATCAACGGCATCGGGCGGGTGAACCCGTCGGCCGTACGGGGGTACCGGGGCCGGAACGACGGCAACGCGGACGGAGCCCCGGAGCCCGTCCCCACGGAGGAGACACGCGGTAGATGCTGACCCTGACCGAACGCGCGCGCGAGGTGGTGCGAAGCTATCTCGACGCCAGCGACGGCGAGCTGGAGGCCCTGCGGATCACCATGGCGGGCGACAGCCCGCTGGCGCCGCGCTTCGAGCTCACCCTGGTGCCCTCGTCGGAACGCGCCGACGACGAGCGCGAGGTGGAAGTCGAAGGCGTCCGGGTGCTCGTGCGTGAAGACACCGCGCCGCGCCTCGAGGGCGCGACGGTGGACTTCGTCGAGCGACTGAACGAGTCGGGCTTCGAGGTGCGCCTGGACCCCAGTCGACAGCCCGAGCGCAAGCCGCCCAGCGGGCCCCTGGCCGAGCGGGTCTCGACCATCCTCGACACGCAGATCAACCCGGCCATCGCGGCCCACGGCGGCCACATCAGCCTGGTCGACGTGCAGGGCACCGAGATCTTCCTCGAGATGAGCGGCGGCTGCCAGGGCTGCGCGATGTCGCGCATGACGTTGCGCCAGGGAGTGGAGCGCATGGTCCGCCAGGCGGTGCCCGAGGTGACGGTCATTCACGACGTGACCGACCACGCCTCCGGCCAGAACCCCTACTTCGAGGGCCCGGTGGTCTGAGGGGGGCGCCGACGTAGCGTGTTCTCGATGTGAAGCAGCCCGGAGCGCCGATGGCGCTCCGGGCTGCTTCGTGAACGGGATCGGGGCCTCCGTCCGGTCTCGAGGAACACATCCGGTACCGTCGTTACGGAAGGCGGACGACGCACGCCCGACGGAGCAGGCAACCTCCCGTTCCGGCACGGACAGACCGTGTAGATGGCGAAGACCCCGAACTCCCGGCGGCCTCAAGAGGCCGCGCTCAGTCGTTCACCGCACCGAACCTACCGCCGCACCGAACGGCCGGATGTAGGGAGATGGACGAACTTCGTGTGGGGCATTTCCCGACGGGCGCGGGGGCCCGGGCGTCTCAGGCGGGCGGAGTTGCGCCGCGGGCCAACGCCGTGTGTGTCGGAAGCGTGTCGGCCAGGCGCCGGGCGAGCGCGTCGAGCAGACCCTCCGTCGTGACCGGAGCGAGTCCGTTCACGGCCTCCAGGGTGGCGAGCACGCGGTCGAGCGCGGCCGCGAACTCCGCCTCTGCCGCGGGCGTGCGGGGTACCGCTTCGAGCACCGGGTCGACCGAGACGCGCGGGCCCTGCACGGGCTGGTAGTCGATCTGATCTCCGATGCGCAAGAGCACGGCGTGCAGATCGGTGGCCGCGTTGGCGAGTTCCTCCATCAGCGCGTACACGGCCCGGCGGCGCTGCGCCGACTCGCTCAGGCGCCGCTCGGCCTCGGCCCGCGCATCGCGGGTCTGCTCGGGTGTCAGGGGCGACTGGGCGGCTGCGGCATCGAGCGCCGCCTCGAAACGGGGCACCTCTTCGGAACGCAGTTGCCGCACGAGCGCGCGGAAGGCGTCCCAGTAGTCGAGCGTACCCGGATAACTCGCGGCCGACGCGAGGTAGTGACCCTCGAGCCAGTGCTCGGGCGGACCCGGGGGCAGCCCGACGAGCTCTCGCAGCTCGGGGAGGGCGTCCACCAGACTGTGCAGCGCACCACGCGCCATGGCGTCGGCCTCTACGGCGACGCGGGGATCGGCCGGGGGCGCGGGCGACGGGACTACGCCGCCGGAACTGGACGTCCCACCTCGAGAAGCGGTTTCGCCCGCCACCCGACGCCCCACTGGCCACGGCCGTCCATCCCCGACCGCCGTGATGAGGTAGACCACGAGTGCGACGGCCAACGCCGCAACCGCGGTCCACAGGGTCCACCTGCCCCGATCGAGTCGGCGCACGCGGACCGAATAACGAACGGGCGTCGGGCCCGGTGCCGCAGCGCTCTGCCGCGGTGCCCGAGCCGGACCCTCCGCCACGTTCGAAGTTGGATCGGGCCGGGCCCGAAGTTCTTCCACGTCTCCACGCACGGCACGAGCCATCGCCGTGTCGAAGGGATCGAGCGCGAGGTCCTCTTCGCTCCCGGCAGACCCGCGCTCCACGCGATGTCCCGGGCCGGAATCCCTGCGAGTCGATGGCGATGCGGCCCGGTCCGGCGCAGTCGTAGACGGCGAATCGGTTCCGGCTGCGCCCGCGGCCGCGAGCCGCTGATAGAGGGGGTGCGACTCCGCGCGCACCCATCCGCGCACGCCGTCGTCGAACACGAGCGTGCGGGGTCCGATCTCGCCCAGCTGCACGCGGAACGCGAAGGCCCGCTCGTCGGGGAGCGTCACCTCGGTGCCGCGATGGTCGATGAAGCGAACAGCCATCTCTTCGGTCGTTCTTCCCTCACTGGACGCGCCCGTGGGGCGCCGTCCCCGGCCTCCGGGGACGTACGTGGCCGACCACACGTACCGACGTGGCGGCGGGCCACGAGGACTCTCGCGTGACGGTGATTCCAGCGACGTGGTTGAACGGCCGGTTAGGAAGCGGCTCTTCCCTACGCAGCCACCGACCCGGGGACCGTTGGGAGCGATCCGAGCATCCGGGCCGAGCGAACCGGCTGATTCAAGCTACACCCGCCGGAGCCGCACGTACAAGAGTCTCGTCGCGAGGAACGCCAAGCTGGAGCCCCGGTACGATCCGGAAGGGCGCCCCCCGGCCCAACCTCATGAAGGAGGACGCCATGCACGCCTTCGGTTACCGACACCCCCGTCGCGCCGCCGCCATCGCCCTGCTGGGCTCGGCGGTGGTCCTCGGAGGCGCCTGCTCGTCCAGCACCGCCCCGGCTCCGCACGCCGAGATCGCCCGTCAGCTCGCCGAAGCACGTGAGCGCTGGCGGGCGACCGGACTCGACACGTACGGGTTCACCATGCGCCGTTCGTGCTTCTGCCCTCCCCCTCACCGGGTGAGCCTGATCGTGCGCGAGGGGCGCCTGTCTCACGTGGCCGACCTGGAGACGGGCGAGGGCGTGCCGCCCGAGTCAATGGCGTTCTATAGGGATGTCGAGGGCCTCTTCGACATGGTCGCTCAGGCGGTCGAACGGGACGCCGCGCGGCTCGAGGTCACGTTCGACCCCCAGATGGGATACCCAAGCAGCGTATCGATCGACTTCCGCTTCGAGGTGGCCGACGACGAGTGGTCGGCCGAGGTGCTCAGCCCGCCGGCAGAGCTCCTCGAGGGCGGGGGCGCCTGACCACCGTGCCCCGCCCCGTCCCCGGGGCGGGGCACGGTCAGGGCGCCCCGGCCAGCAACGACCGGTCGACCTCTTCGAGGTTGCGCCGGCCGACGAGCGCGAGGGCCCGCGCCACCTCGTCCCGGAAGGTGGTCAGCACGTGCTCGACCCCCGCCTCGCCGGCGGCGGCCAGGCCCCACAGATAGGGCCGCCCGATCAGCACGGCCCGCGCACCCAGCGCCCGCGCCACCAGCACGTCGACCCCTCGCCGCACTCCCCCGTCCACGAGCACCGGCACCCGCCCGTCCACGGCCTCGGCGACCTCGGGGAGGGCGTGCAGGGTCGCCCGCGCGCCGTCGAGCTGGCGTCCGCCGTGGTTCGACACGATCACCCCGGCCGCGCCGTGCTCCACGGCGAGGCGGGCGTCTTCGCCGGTCTGCACGCCCTTCACGACGACGGGGAGCGCGGTGAGCGAGCGCAGCCACGCGAGGGCGTCCCACGTGAGCGAGGGGTCGAACTGAGAGGCGATGAACGCCTCCAGCGAAGAGCCGGCCGCGTCGGGGAAGCGCGCCTGCGCACCCTCGAAGTTGGCCATGGTGAGGCCCTCGGGCAGGCCGAATCCGTGCACGCGGTCGCGCTCGCGGTTCCCCTGCACGGGCACCGTCACGGTCAGGCAGAGCGCCTCGACCCCGGCCGCCTCGGCCCGTGCCACCAGCGCTTCGGCCAACGCCCGGTTGCGGAACACGTAGAGCTGCAGCCACAGCGGCCCCGTGGCGGCGCGCGCGATCGCCTCGATGGGCAGCGTGGAGAGCGAGGAGGCCACCATCACGGTCCCCACGCGACCCGCCGCGCGCGCCGTGGCCGCCTCGCCCTCGGGATCGGCGAGCTTCTGGAACGCCGTGGGCGCCAGCAGCACGGGCAGCGCGAGTCGGCGCCCGAACAGCTCGACCGAGGGATCCACGCCGGCCACGTCCACGAGCACCCGCGGCCGCAGGAACACGCTCCGGAACGCCTCCACGTTCGCGGCCAGCGTGCGCTCGTCCTCGGCGCCCCCCGCGTAGTAGTGGTAGACGGGCTCGGGCAGGCGCTCGCGGGCCCGCGCTTCGAGTTCGTCGGGGTTGGTGGGAAGCTCCACGCCTCGTCCCTTCCGGAGAGCACCGGCGATGTCCGCGCCGCCGTCTCCCGGGCGGCGTTCGGTGACGGACGGGCCGGGGCGCCCTAAGTTGCCTGCCGACCCGGTCCGCGCGCCAGCGGGCGCGTGGCCACGAGAACCCCTCGCCAACGGAACGTCGAGAGCATGGCTGAACTTCCGCGCAGAGACTTCGTGAAGCGGGCCGCCCTGGGGGCGGCGGGCGCCGGCCTCGTGAGCGCCTGTGGACCCACGGGCTATCAGGCTCCGGCCGACGACACGGGTGCCGGGCCCGAGGTACGCTGGCGTCTGGCATCGAGCTTTCCCCCCAGTCTCGACATCCTCCACGGAGCCGCCGTCTACGTGTCGGAGCGCGTGGCGGCGCTCACGAGCGGGCGCTTCCAGATTCGCGTCTTCGCTGCAAACGAGATCGTACCCGCCCTGCAGGTCATGGACGGCGTGCAGGCGGGTACGGTACAGGCCGGCTACACGGGCGACTACTACTACATCGGCAAGAGTCCCGCGCTCGCCTTCGGCAGTTCGGTCCCCTTCGGGCTCGACTCGCGCCAGCAGCTCGCCTGGCTGCACTACGGCGGCGGCCTCGAGCTGCTGCGGGGCATCTACGCCGACTTCGGCATCATCTCGTTCGCCTGCGGAAGCACGGGCGCCCAGTTCGGCGGGTGGTTCCGGCGACCGATCGGCGGCCTCGACGACCTGCGCGGCCTGCGCATGCGCATTCCCGGGCTCGGCGGCGAGATCATGAGCCGTTTGGGGGTGACCGTGCAGGTGCTCGGCGGCGCCGACATCTATCCGGCTCTGGAACGCGGCGCGATCGACGCCACGGAGTGGGTGGGGCCCTACGACGACGAGAAGCTCGGCTTCTGGGAGATCGCGCCGCACTACTATATGCCCGGCTGGTGGGAGCCCGGGCTCACCGCCACGCTCCAGGTGGGGCTCGACGCCTGGAACGCGCTTCCGCCGCGCTACCAGGAGGTGCTGCGCAGCGCCTGCGCCGAGGCCAACCTCATGACGCTGGCGCGCTACGACGCCGAGAACCCCCCGGCGCTGCGCCGGCTCGTCGAGGAGCGCGGCGTGACGCTGCACCGCTTTCCCGACGACGTGCTCGAGGCCGCGTGGAACGCCTCGAACGATTACTTCGAGGAGCAAGCCGCGGCCGACGCCGCCTTCCGCGAGGTGTACGACTCGTGGAAGGCGTTCCGGGCCCGCGTCTTCCCCTACTTCGCGGGCAACGAACTGGCGTACGCCAACTTCGCCTTCCCCAAGCTCTGAGGGGCGAGCCAGCGCCTCGGGAGGACGGATCCCGGCCAGGGGAGCCGGCGGCGCGCGGCGCCCTCCCCCACCCCGTCACGCCGGGGCGGGGGGCGGTGCCGCGCGTCACGAAGCGGTCAGTTCGCGCCGCCCACGCTCCGGTACACGATGCCCACGAAGCGGTCCCGCCACTGTTCGTTGCCCTGCGACCACTCGGCGTCGAAATCGGCAGTGGGCCGGGCCGCGAGCACCTCGTCGAGGCTCTTCCCCTCGCGCACCATCATGCGAATGCGATCCCGCACGGTGAGCAGCATGTCGCGGTAGGCGCGCAGGTCGTCGGGCGTTGCGAGGTCACCGTGCCCCGGGATGATCCGCGTTCCGGGGCCCGCGAGCGCCAGGCCGCGCTCGGCCGCGTGGATCACCCCGTCCACGTCACCGCCCGAATCGAGATCGATGAACGGATAGCGGTGGTTGAAGAACGTGTCGCCCATATGCAGCACGTCCGCCCGCCGGAAGTGGACGAGCGCGTCTCCGTCGGTGTGCGCGTGGGGCACGTGGATGATGTCGATGTCGTCGCCGTTCCAGTGGAAGGTCATCGAGCGCGAAAACGTGATGACCGGCAGCGCCGCCTCGGGCGCCTGCTGGCTGCGCCCCACCAGGTCGGCGAACTCCGCCGGGTTCATGCGCTTGTAGACGTTGTCGTGCGCGACGATCAACGCCCCTGCCTCGCCGAACGGCTCGTTGCCGCCCGTGTGATCCCCGTGCCAATGGGTGTTCAGCACGAAGTGCACGGGCTGGTCGCTCACCTCGGCGATGGCCGCCCTGATGCGGTCGCTGAGCGGGGCGAACTGGTCGTCGACGATGAAGGGGCCCTGCTCACCGACCGAGAGCCCGATGTTGCCGCCCGCCCCCTGAAGCATGTAGACGCCCTCGGACACCGGGACGGTGCGGATCTCGACGTCGTCGAAGTTGCGCTGGCCCGAGAGCCCGGGGGCCGCGGTGAGGGACAGCGCCAGGAACAGAGCGGCCGGCGTCGGCGCCGGCCGCGCGGGGGTGAGGCGGGAGCGAAGCATGAGCGTGTCTCCGGAG
>RFGQ01000252.1 GCA_003695865.1 Gemmatimonadota bacterium
GGCATGGGCCGGCGAGGTGTGGGCGCTCGAGCTGGCGCTGCCGGCCGAGGGCGCGGTGGCGCCCGAGGCCGAGTACCGGCCCCTGCCGGCGTTCCCGCCGGTGGAGCGCGACCTCGCGCTGCTCGTGCCCGACGGCGTGGCCGCGGCCGACCTCGACCGCGTGATCGCCGAGGCCGCCGGACCGCTGCTCGAGCGGGCCTGGGTGTTCGATCGCTACGCCGGTGATGCGGTTCCGGCCGGGCACACGTCGCTCGCGTACCGCTTGCGCCTGCAGGCTCACGACCGGACCCTTACGGATCGTGACGCGGACCGTGTGGTCGGCCGCGTGCTGGACGCGCTCAAGGAGGCGCTCGGTGTCGAACAGCGGGTCTGACGGTTCTCCCAGCCCGGCGGCCGCGTTCCGTGCCCTCGACGACACGGTCTCGCGGGCGGCGGCCGAGATCCTGCGCCTGCGCGACGAGCTGGGGCGGGCTCAGGCCCGCATCACCGAGCTGGAGGGGCTGCTCAAGGGGATCGCCAGCGGCGACGAGTCGCCCGGCGAGATGAAGACCCGCCTCACCGCGCTCGAGGCCGAAAACGCCGATCTGAGCGGCCGGCTCGAGCTTGCGCGCGCGTCCGTCGACCGGATGCTGGCCCGCATCCGCTTTCTGGAGGAGCAGCGGTGAACGACCCCAAGCGATCGGTGACCGTACGTATCGCGGGCGAGGAGCACTCGATCCGCTCGAGCGCCGAGCCGGAGTACACGCGCCGCTGCGCGCGCTACGTCGACGAGCGCATCCACACGATCAAGCAACAGGTGGGCCTGCTCGAGGGCCATAAGGCCGCGATCCTCGCGGCGCTGTCCATCACCGACGAGCTCTTCCAGGTGCAGGACGCGCTCGCGGCCGCCAGGGGTGAGGCGGCCGAGCGGGCCGAGAAGCTCCGCCGCCGGCTGGAACGGGCGCTCGACGGCTGAGCCCGGACCGGGCGAACCGACGTCCGGCCCCAGGTGGGCGCCCCCGGCCCTGCCTCCGGTCACCGCGAGGCGCCGCCGCCCGCACGCGTCGCGTGATCCGGCCCCCCCACCTCAGGGCGCGGGGGCTTCGACCGCCTTCCTCCGTGGATCCTCGACGCGCTGCAGCAGCAGCAGTCCGATCACGAAAAACGCGATCAGGCTGAAGATCGAAAGCCGCTGGTTGCCGCCCGTCAGGCTCGAGATCGTCCCGAAGACGAAGGGGCCCAGGATCGACGACGACTTCCCGCAGAAGGCGTAGAACCCGAACATCTCGGCCTCCTTGCCTTCGGGCGTGAGCGCGGCCATGAAGCTGCGGCTCGCCGCCTGGATCGCGCCCAGGCCGATGCCCGCGGTCACGGCCACCGCAAAGAACGCCGCCTTGGTGTGGATCACGAAGGTGACGGCCGCGATCGCGATCCACAGCAGCAGAGACAGCGAGATCACGCGCTTGGGGCCCCACACGTCGGTCGGTCGCGCGAGACCCAGCGCCCCCACCAACGCCGACACCTGAACGACCGCGAACAGGATGATGGTCTCGGTGGCCGTGAAGCCCATCGTCGTCTGCGCGAAGGGGCCCGCGAACAGGATGACGGTGAGAACGCCGTCGATGTAGAAGAAGAAGGCCAGCAGGAAGCGCCTCAGTTGCCGGTCGGCGAGCACCTCGCCCACGATCCGCCGGAAGCCCGTGAACCCCTCGACCGCAGCCTGCCGCACCGACATGCGCGCGGGCCCCTCGGGCAGGATGAGGAACGTGGGCAGCGAGAACACGGCGAACATGCCCGCTACGGCGAGCCAGATGGCCTCGAAGTTGTTGGCGAAGGCCAGAGGAAGGGCGACGCCGAGGCCGACGAGCGAGCCCAGGTAGCCCACCCCGAAGCCCAGGCCCGAGACGAACCCCTGCTTCGCGGGCGGCGCGATGTCGGGCAGGTACGCGTTGTAGAACACCAACGCGCCTTCGAAGCCGATGTTGGCGATCACGGCGAGCGTGAAGCCGAGCAGCACGTCTCCCTGGTCGAGCGTCGCAAAGAGCGCCACGCCCGTCACGCACACCGCCGTGTAGAGCATCATCATGCGCTTGCGGATGCCGCTCATGTCGGCGATCGCACCCATCAGCGGAGCCGTGAGCGCGACGAACAACACCGAGAC
>RFGQ01000253.1 GCA_003695865.1 Gemmatimonadota bacterium
ACGCCCAGGCGAGCACGCGAAATCTCTCCGTCTGAGGAGGCCTTTTCCCTCCTGGGAGCGCCTGGAGACGTGAAGCGCGTTGGCGGAGCACGTCTCCAGGCGCGCACGAGGAGGACGCCATGAGCCTGGAATCCCTGTCCATCGAGATCCGAGATCACATCGCGGAGGTCACCCTCCTCGACCCGGGCAAGGGCAACGCCCAGGGCCCGGCGTTCTGGAAGGAGGCTCCCAAGGCCTTCGCCGAGCTCAACGACAACGATGATGTGCGCGTCATCGTCATCAAAGGCTCCGGCCGCAATTTCTGCTACGGCCTCGACCTCATGGCCATGTCGACCGAGTTCGGTGACGTCTTCGGCGGTCCGCAGATGGCCGAGGGCCGCACCCGGCTGCTCAAGCTCATCCGCGAGATGCAGGGCGCCCTCGACGTGCTCGCGCGCTCCCCCAAGCCCGTGATCGCCGCCGTGCACGGCCGCTGCATCGGCGGGGGCCTCGACCTCGCCGCGGCCTGCGACCTGCGCCTGTGCTCGAAGGACGCCTCCTTCAGCCTGCGCGAGGTCAAGGTGGCCATCGTGGCCGACGTGGGCAGCCTGCAGCGCTTGCCGCCCATCATCGGCGAAGGCGCCACCCGCGAGCTCGCGTTCACGGGCAAGGACATCGATGCCGACCGCGCCCTCTCCCTCGGGCTCGTCAATGAGATCTTCGACGACGCCGACGCCCTCTTCGCGGGCGCGCGCGCCCTCGCCGAAGAGGTGGCGAAGAACCCGCCCCTCGTCGTGCAGGGCATCAAGCAGGTGATGAACCGGCGGGTGCAGCACGCCATCGACGACGGCCTCGACTACGTGGCGGTCTGGAACTCGGCCTTCTTGCAGTCCGAGGATTTGATGGAGGCCATCGCGGCTTTCGCCGAGCGGCGCGAGCCCCACTACAAGGGGCGTTGAAGCTCACGAGGCTCCTTCGCGTCGAGTCACCGCGTCCGGCCGCGGGTATCATCCGGGAGCGGTGCTCACCCGGGGCTCCGAGGGGGGCAGAGGGGCACGCAAACTCGACCAGCGCGTCACAACGTCCTTCATCGGCGGTCTCGGCGTGAGGAAGCTCCAGCTCAGGCGCAGGGTGCAGGCGGACGCGGTC